>JBDTQQ010000242.1:0-4770 GCA_039932075.1 Pseudarthrobacter sp.
CGCAGCGTGCAGCGCCTCGGGCCCCACGACGTTCAGGTAGGTTTCCTGTTGCCCGGCGAAGCTGGCCGACGCCAGATCCTCTGCTGTGGCCGAGGACCGCACCGCAACGGCCGCATTTCCGTGTCCGAGGCGCCCATAGGCAGCCCCCAGTTCTGCTTCGATGGCGGAGGGCATGGTGCCGCGAGTGAACAGTGCTCGGATCCGTCCGGAAGCATCCTCATAGTCCTGCGGCGACGCCTGCGGTGACAGCGTGGCCAGTGCCCGGATATCCGCCTCAAGGTGGTTTGCACCGACAAACTCCGCATAGCCCGCAGTGTTAAGTACAAAACCTTGGGGAACCGGGAGCCCTGCCTGGATGAGGCCGCCCAATCCGACGGCCTTGCCGCCGGCGAGGGCGACGTCGCCTTGTCCCACATCGCCTAAATTGTTGACGTACGTCATGTCGGCGCGTCCTTGCTGCCCGATCCGGGGGCGTTCAGTGTGCCTGGTTCTCCACATAGTGGCACTGCCGCCGGCCAGCGTCCACTCGTTGCGGAGACCCGGGACTCACACCACCAGCCGGAGCGGCTGTTCGCCCAACTGCACCGTAATTTCCTGGCCCCAGGATGCGGTGAGACGGTCATGCTCCATGCCATCGCCGAACACCACGAGCTGATCGGAGGCAACAGTGACGCGGAGGGTTTCGCCCGTATCCAGCACGCCCTCGGTCAGGGAAGCCCCGGTAATGGGGGAGGGCCAGGCCTCGCGGACGAACCAGGCGAGGCGGGAGTCGGTTGGTGCTGGCATGATCCGGCCGCCGCGTTCGAGGGCGATGGATGCGCACCAGCCGGTTGCGCCAGTTCCGGTGGAAACGATCAAACCCGAAGAGGACTGGCGCTCCTGCCGCCCGGCCGGCGTTGTGAGCTGGTAGCGGGCCGACTGGTGGGAGGCGTGTCCGATGAAGATCTCGTTGAGTCCTGACAGTTCCTGCCCGTCGTCGAGCCGTGCCGTCACCGTGGTGAGGGCTTGGCAACGGAGTCGTTCCACCGTTCCGGACAGGACCGCATCCTGGAGCAGCTCCACCGCCGCGTGTGTGGTGTGCCGGACCAGGATTCCAGGGTTCATGCCAGGCTCAGGGTCGATGCCGATGACGGGCTGTCCGTTGAGGTATTTCGCCGTGTTGGCCACGAGCCCGTCCTGGCCTACCACGGCGATGACGTCCTCCGGTGTGAGCAGGAACCGGCTGAGGTCCGTGCGTTCCACTTCCGCGTGCCGCCACTCCTCGGGAACCGCGGCCCGGAGGGAAGCCAGGGCGGCCGTGAGTCTGTCATGCCGATCCTGAACGTCCTGCATGCTGCGGCCCCGGGTGCGGAGGAAGAATTCGGCCTGCCCCCGGGTGGCGTGCCGGTCCAGCAGTTCCTCTAGCTCGGTCCGCCGGTGGACGATGACGAGGCGTGGGTTTCCCATGACGGGCTCCTATTTTTCGATACGGGCCGCGGTGGTACCCGCGGCAGCCGGACCAGCGGCGATTGCCGGCTCCCTGAACAATCCTGCGAGCGCTCCACTGAGGAGGTCCGGAGTGATGGTGAGGTTGCCGATGTTGGGAAGCGATCCGGCTGCCTCGCGCAGGGCCAGCGCGAGCAGCGTGGCCTGCTCCATGTCGCGGTAGACCTCCATGCTGGCGGCCTCACGTGCGGCGGCTGCTTCGCCCAGCAACCTGATTTCGTGCGCTTCGGCGGTGCTGGAGATGCCTTGGCGTTCGGCCGAGGCTTTTGCCTCGATGAGGCCTGCGGCGGCTCTTTCCTCTGCCTGGCGCCTGGCGTTGGCGCCTTCCTGGGTAACCAGGTGTTCGCGTCGGGTGGCCAGTTCGATCTGGCTCGCCATTTCGTTCTCGGAAATGGTCCGTTCGCGCTCGACGGCGACAGCCCGGCGTTCGTACACCGCCCGGTCCGCTTCGGACTGGAGCCGTTCGCGGACGGGAGTCTGCAGGGCACGTTCGACGTCGGCTTCCGGCCGGACTGCCAGCACCTGCACGCCGAGGATTTCGATACCAGTGGAGAGGAGCCGGGCGTCGGTGCGGAGCGCTTCGCTCAGGACTGCGCGTAGCTGGCTCACGCCCCGCTCGAGCGCCTCGGCGAGCGTGGTGGTGGCGATCTGGTCGATCGCATGGCTCTGGCACAACTGGCCGATAATCGTGGCCACCTGCTCACGACCGGTAGCCTGGGCCGAACCGGCCTGCTGCAGGCCGAAATCGAGCCTGCTGGATACTGAGACGGGATCCACAAAACGGTAGGTCACGTTGGCCTGGACGCTAACGTCCTGGTGGTCGCGGGTGATGGCGTGGAAGAGCGTGGGCAGTTCCTGGTCATCCACGGGAACCTCGCTCAGCACTGAGTTCGCCGGCCGGAACCAGAACGCCTGTCCCACCCCTTGGTGCCTGACCTGGCCCTTCTGAAGATGGACGACATAACCGGTGGGACTGCCCAGGAAGTGGCTGATCCAAGGGAAGCGCTTGATGCTGGCCATGGTGTTCTCCTCGAAAGTTGTTGTTCTCGTCATTTTGACGATAACTGACGATAGACGGCAACGCTATTTATTGTCAACATGACGATAAGTAGCTTAGGATCGTTTCATGACCGAAACCTATCCGGCGCCGCCGCGGTTCCCGGTGACTGTCGACGTCGTCGCCCTCACCGTTCGCGACGGCGAACTGAACATCCTGCTGATCACCCGTCTTATTGACCCTTTCCGCGGCAGGCTCGCCCTCCCGGGCGGTTTTGTCCTGGCCGGCGAAGACTTGCTGGAGGCGGCGAGCCGTGAACTTTCGGAGGAGACCGGTGTGGGGCGGCTCCCCGGCCATTTGGAGCAATTAGGCAGCTACGGCCCTAAAGGACGCGATCCACGCGGGGATGTACTCACCGTTGCCCATCTGCTGCTCGCGCCCGACTTCCCGGTTCTCTCGGCCGGAAGTGATGCAGAGCAAGCAGCGTGGTATCCGGTAAGCCAGGTCCTGGACGGCGGGTTGCCGCTCGCCTTTGATCATGAGCGGATTATCGGTGACGCCGTGGAGCGGGCGAAGTCAAAGCTCGAATACTCGCCACTGGGGGCCGCCTTTTGCGGCGCTGAGTTCACCGTAGCCCAACTCCGGGCCGTGTACGAGGCGGTCTGGGGCACCCGCCTTGACGCCCGGAATTTCCACCGGAAGGCCACCGGGACCCTCAATTTCCTGGAAGACACCGGACGCATGACAACAGGTGACGCCGGCCGGCCCGCGGCGCTTTTCCGGCTGGCTGAGGCAGCCCGCCCCACTCCCGGCCAGCCGGCACGGGCCGTGCTCAACCCTCCGCTCATGCGGCCGCAGCCCCACTGAGACCTGAGTGCAGGGGCAAGCGTCACGTCACGTCAGTCGGCAGACGCCAGGTGCGGAAGGACAAAAGACCCTGCTGCGGCCTCGACGCCGCATGTTTGAGTTGGTAGATGACGGAGCACCGCCTGGCGCTGAAAGCCGTAAAGGGATTCCATACATTTGCCTGGTTCACCATCGAGGCCTGCATGGTGTTCGTGCTGTACTCAGGGATCCGGAGGCGGACTGACCGGCGGGTAGGACAGGCTGCCGCCGTGGTTGCCGGCGAGATCCTGATTTTTGCCGCCAACGGTTTCCACTGCCCACTGACGCCCCTGGCGCGACGGCTCGGAGACACCACCGGTTCCGTGACGGACATCTATCTCCCCAAGTGGTTTGCCCACAACCTGCCGGCCATCCACGTACCGCTGATCGTCATAGCGGTGGTCCTCCACGTACGGAATCTCAGGTCAGCCAGAGGGGTGGTGGCTAGGGCATCTGGGAGGCCGCGGCGGACGGTTCAAGGTCGGACAAGGTAAGTGGGTTCGCGGGGCTATCCGGGTAGGGGAAAGTGGTTGTGACCGCGAGGTCCGGGCCGACGTGCACCAGTCCGCCGGAGGCAATGGGGCGCCAGCCCGGGTTGTGATCCATCGGTTCGGTGGCGATGAGGACGTGTGGAGAACGGGCAAGGTCTTCACTGCGGGCGTGGATGCGGTGGCTCCGTGCCTCCAGGGGAGCCGCTGGTCCGTGGACGCCAGCAGGGTCTCTTTGCAGGATGTACAGCTCGTGGGTGGCCGGGTACCTGACCGCCCAAAGGTCCGTCGCTGTCGTCAGAATGAGGTTCAGGCTGAAGACGGGCAATCGCTTGGCGATCCACCTGATGGCCCGGGTGATGCCCTCCGTGACGTCGCCGTCAGATCTGCGGCTCTCGGCGGTGATCAGGGCGAAGAGGCGTTCGCTGTCGGTCTCGCCGTGAACAAGGTCCGTGACCCCGAGGCCCGCCAGGTGCTGATCGATCCCCCCGAGGCCACCGAAGGCGCCGTTGTGGGCGAAAAGCCGCCCGTCCTGCTCAAACGGATGCGTATTGGCCATCGTATGCGCGCCGGTGCTGGCATAGCGGACGTGGGCCAGGAACGTGGTGCTCCTCAGGTTCCTGGCCTCGCGCGCAAAGGCTTGGTCTTCCCAGGCGGCGAGCGGCTGCTTGGCCACATGGGCTTTGCCTTCCGCATCATACGTGCCGATGCCGGTTCCGTCGGGCTCCTTTCGGCTTTGGTTTGAGAGGCTATCCGGGGCGTCCAAGAGCCAAAACGTGGCGCGGACGGGTTGGGGGCCTGCATGCAGGCCAAACAGTCGGCACACGATGGCTCCTTCGTTGGCGTCTGCTGGCTAGTGGTGGAAGGCCTGCGTTGTCCCGCTGGAGGGCATCGGCGCGGTCAGTCCGTCCAGGT
>JBDTQQ010000243.1:0-4757 GCA_039932075.1 Pseudarthrobacter sp.
CGGAGTGGACTGTGGAGTCACCAATGAGAACGTCCCGGAGGACGCGCTCCTGTCCCACCACCACCTGGTCCGGCTGGGAGTGTCAGACCCGGCCGGGCCGGTCCCGGTTGTCGAAGTGGAAACCAGCCAAAGCCACATCCGGATCGCCACCGCCCTGCGTACCGAAATCTCAGGGAAGAACGACGGCGGCGGGCCGGGGGAAGAGGAATGGGTTTACTACCGCTCCTGGAATCTTGAGCTGACCGATGCAGCGCCCGTGGCGATTACCAGGACTGCGGCAGTGGTCACCTCCCGTGACCACGCAATTTCCTCGCCTGCCGTGGCTGCGAGGTCTGTGCTCAGGACTGCCAGCCACGACTTTGAGCAGTTGCTTTCTGAGCACGAGGATGCCTGGGGAAGGCTCCTGGGCCAGTTCGCCATCGAAATTGACGGCAGCCCGGAGGTCCAACTCATCCTCAACCTTCACGTTTTCCATTTACTCCAAACGCTCAGCCCGCACACCGCTGAACAGGACGCAGGCGTACCCGCGCGCGGGCTGCACGGGGAGGGTTACCGCGGCCACATCTTCTGGGACGAACTGTTCGTCCTGCCCCTCCTCACCTCCAGGATGCCCTTCGTGGCGCGCTCGGTGATCAACTACCGCTGGCGCAGGCTGGCGGCGGCCCGGGAAGCCGCCGCCGCGGCAGGGCTCCGCGGAGCGCTCTTCCCCTGGCAGAGCGGCAGCGACGGAAGGGAGGAGACTCCCCGTTGGCTCTTCAATCGGCGCTCTGGCCGGTGGGTACCGGATTATTCCCATCTTCAGCGGCACGCAGGGCTCGCTGTCGCCTTCAACGCATGGCAGTACTTTCTGGCCACGCAGGACAGGGAATGGCTCCTGCGCCACGGCGCCGAGCTGATAGTGGAGGTGGCTCGGATGGTGGCCTCCATGGCCGATCACGACCGGCAGGAGGACCGGTTCCACCTTCGAGGAATCATGGGTCCGGACGAATATCACACAGGCCACCCGGACAAAGATGGGGCAGGGCTCGATGACAACGCGTACACGAACATCCTGGCCGCGTGGGTATGTGCCCAGGCCTGCGGCATCATGACTACACTCCAGGGACACGACCTCGAAGAGCTCCAAACGCGCCTCGCGATCACTCCTCCGGAAGTGGAACGGTGGAGCCACATCAGCGAACGCATGTTCGTGCCGTTCCATGGCGGCATCATCAGCCAGTTTGCCGGTTACGAAAAACTGCAGGAACTCGACTGGGAGCACTACCGGGCCGCCTACACAAACATCGAACGCCTGGACCTGATCCTGGAAGCCGAAGGGGACAGCACCAACAGGTACCGCCTGGCCAAGCAGGCTGACGTGCTGATGCTGCTCTATGTCCTGGGTGAGAAGGAACTGACGCGGTTTCTGGCGGGCCTCGGCTATGAGGTAACCGGCGCCCAGATTGAAGCGACAGTCGACTATTATCTGGCCCGCACGGCGCACGGCTCCACCCTCAGCCGGGTGGCCCACGCCTCCGTGCTGGCGGCAAAGGACCCGGAGCGGGCCTGGAGTACCTTCCGTGAGGCTCTGAGCGCAGACCTTGACGACACCCAGGGCGGCACCACCCGGACGGGTATCCATCTTGGCGCGATGGCAGGAACCATCGACGTGGTTCAGCGGAGCTTTGCAGGCCTCAGGTTTACCGGTGACGGGCTCCTCTTCTCCCCGAAGATGCCTCAAGGGATTAGGACGGTCTCCTTCCAGGTCCGTTACCGGGACCATCTGCTCGCAGTCAATCTGGAACACGGCCTGTTGACTCTGACAGCGGCGCCCGGAGACGCTCCCGCCATCTGGCTGCAGGTGGGTTCCGAACGGACCTTCCTCGGCGCCGGCGAAACACGGCAGTTCCCGCTTGCCCCCAGCCAGCGCTTAACCACTTGATGACTATGGAGTAGCAGTGGCGCCACGAGAGGGTCCGCCGCGGTCCGGACTGGATGCGACCGGCCTGAGCTCCGAACGGGCTGCAGCGCTGCTGAGGGAGTCGGGGCCGAACGTTCTTCCGGCCGCGAAGCCTGTGCCACAGTGGCGCAAACTCCTGGGTGAGCTGACGCACTTCTTTGCCTTGATGCTCTGGGGCGCCGCTGTACTGGCCTTCGTCGGAGGGATGCCGCAGTTGGGTGTTGCCATCGTGGTGGTGGTGGTCGTTAACGGAATATTCGCCCACATCCAGCAGGAACGCGCACAGCACGCGGCCGCAAAACTCCGGGGGCTGCTGCCTGCTGAGGTTTCCGTTCGCCGGGACGGACACCCCCGGAGAATTCCCGCCAGCGAACTGGTGCCGGGTGACACCGTCATCCTGACGGCGGGGGACAGGGTGCCGGCCGACATCGTCCTGGTTCTTGGCTCAGGCTGTGCCATGGACGAGGCCCTGCTGACAGGCGAAAGTGAAGCGGTATCGAAAGCCAGCGGCGAGCCTGCCTGGGGCGGGACGTTCCTCGTCAACGGCGAGGCAGAAGCGGTAGTGACCCACACAGGCGCGAACACCAAGCTCGCCGGAATCGCTAAGCTGACCAGCGGAACCGTATCTCCATTAACGCCATTGGCCCGTGAGCTGCGCCGAATCGTCCGCCTCATAGCAGTTGTGGCACTGGCCGTCGCCGTGGTCTTCTTCCTTGTGTCGCTGCTGGTGGGCATCCCTTGGAGCGCTGCTTTCCTCTTCGCTGTGGGCGTCGCGGTTGCCCTGGTCCCGGAAGGACTCCTGCCGACCGTCACGCTGTCCCTTGCCATGGGTGCCCAACGCATGGCACGGCGGAACGCGCTGGTCCGCAATCTGGAGGCGGTGGAAACACTGGGATCCACCACGTTCATCTGTACTGACAAGACAGGAACCCTGACGCAGAACCGGATGAACGCCGTCGAAATCTTCACGGCTGACGGCCGCGTGAAGGTTGAAGGGGACGGATACCAGCCGGCGGCTGAGATCGAGGGAACCGCAGTGGCCGCAGCAACCAGGACTGCGCTCGCGGCACGCGCGGCCTCCCGGGGCCGGGCCTTCCAGGACGGCGATGAGTGGCGCGCTGACGGTGATCCGATGGAGGCCGCCATTGACGTCCTGGCCCGCCGGCTTTCAGGGAACGCCCTCGAGAATGCGAGGCCTGCCCTGAGGTTCGCTTTTGATCCCGGCCGTCGCCGTGAATCAGTCATCGCCGGCACCACACTCTTTGTCAAGGGGGCGCCGGAATCGGTCCTGCCGCTCTGCGGCACGTCCGTAAACGCTGCTGCGGAGGAAGTTGAAGCCATGGCTTCGCGGGGGCTGCGGGTCATAGCGGTCGCTACGCGAGAGCTGCCCGGCCGGGTGCAGGACTGGCTGGAGCGCCAAGCCGAGGAGGCCGAAACGGACCTTGTTCTGCTCGGGCTGATCGCCCTTCATGACCCGCCCAGGCAAGGCGTGGACGAGGTGATCCGGACCGCCCGCGAAGCCGGCATCCGGATAGGCATGATCACAGGGGACCATCCGGCAACCGCCGCCGCCATCGCCCGGGAAATCGGACTGATGGGAACCCCGGAGCTGGTTTTGCAGGGATCAGAACTGCCGGAGGATGAACAGATCCTCGGCGCCATGCTGGACCGGGACGGCATTGTGGTCAGCAGGGTCTCCCCGGAACAAAAGCTCCGCGTGGCCAAGGCCCTGCAGAGCCGGGGCCACATCGTGGCCATGACCGGCGACGGCGTCAACGACGGCCCCGCACTCCAGCAAGCCGACATCGGGGTGGCCATGGGACTCAGCGGGACGGACGTCGCCCGTGAAGCTTCCGACCTGGTTCTCCTGGACGACCACTTCGGCACCATCGTTGCAGCAATCGAGCAGGGCCGCGCCACCTACGCCAACATTCACAGGTTCCTGACTTATCACCTGACGGACAACGTCGCCGAACTGACGCCCTTCATTATCTGGGCGCTGTCAGGTGGCCAGTTTCCCCTCGCGCTTGGCGTGCTTCAGATCCTGGCCCTGGACATCGGCACCGACTTGCTGCCCGCCCTCGCCCTCGGCGGTGAGCCGCCCGGGAAGGGAGTACTGAAGCGGGCACCGGAAAGGCGTCACCTGATGGACCGCCGGCTGATGTTCCGGGTGTTCTGCGTGCTGGGTCCGGTGGAAGCTGCGGTGTCCATAACGGCGTTTTCGGCGGTGCTGTTCAGCGGCGGGTGGACGCGCGGTGACCCGCACGACGCGGGTCTGCTGATGATGGCATCCGGCGCCGCCTTCACCGCCGTCGTGCTTGGCCAGTTGGCGAATGCGTTCGCGTGCCGTAGCGCTACCCAGCCAGCCTGGAAGCAAGGTTGGTTGACGAACCGCCTGCTGCTCTGGGCGGTGCTGGCCGAACTCGGCGCTTTGGCGGTGTGCCTCTACGTCAGTCCCGTATCCGCGGCGCTGGGGCAACTCCCGCCGCCGGCCATCGGGTTCGCCGTGGCGGCACTGGCAGTTCCTGCAGTCCTGGCGGCGGACTGGGCGCACAAGAAGCTAAGGCGGTCGGCAAGCAGCATCGTGGGCTAATTCCGCCCGTTTCCGCCCGCCTCCGCCCGGGGGCCACGGGACCAAAGACTCTGATGCTGGCGCGCCTGTCCCGCAAGGATCAAACCATGGCTGATACGACGGCGACGACTGACGTTCACGTGATGTGGTTCGACGACGTGGGGATGGGCGACGTTCCGGCCGTTGGCGGTAAAAATGCGTCGCTGGGTGAACTGACCCGCGCTCTGACGCGTTCCGGCGTCCGGG
>JBDTQQ010000244.1:0-4753 GCA_039932075.1 Pseudarthrobacter sp.
GACCACGGGGCTCATCTTCAGCCGGAGGTAGATCGGCAACATGGCGGCGGTGGTGAGGATGAACGTGGTGGAGCCGTCGCCGTCAAGGTATACTGCAGCGGCCAGCAGCGCGGTGCCCAGGACGACCTTGGCCGGGTCGTTGCCCAACTTGCGCAGGATGAACCGGACCAACGGATCAAAAAGCCCGACGTCGATCATCAGTCCGAAGTAGATGATGGCGAACATCAGCAGGGCGGCAGTTGAGGTCATGGACTTCATCGAGTCCATCACCATGTCGCCAATGCCCAGTCCGGCGCCTGCGAACAAGCCAAAAACGGTGGGGACGATGATTAGCGCCAGCACTGGCGTCAACTTCTTCGTCATGATCAGCACCATGAATACCGCGATCATGGCGAATCCAAGTAATACCAGCACGGCCGGCTCCTTCATTGTGAACAGCGGCACAGCGGTGTGACGCGTGCTACAGACTTTAGGGTGGCCGCCGTCACGGCCGTGCCTTTGGCTCAATTGATTGGCATACTGCTTATTCGAAGCATTTTGCGCATTCTGCTCACGCACCCGCCGGACTAAACCGCCGCCCGATGAGACGCCCGACGAGATTTACTACCGCACGAGAGGAGGACCATGCCGCGTTCTTGGCGCACGCCTCCAATTCGGTTCTCCACCCAGACCCTGTTCCTTCAGCTCGGCGTGGTGCTGCTGGTAGTGCTGCTGAGCACTGCCGTCCACGCTTGGCTGACCTACGACCGGGTGGGCCGCGAAGCCGAAAACCAAGCCCTGACCCTGGCCCGGGCGGTGGCTGCCGACCCCTCGGTGCAGGCCGACGTGCTGGCCATCAGTGAGGGTGAGGGCACTCCCCCGCTGGCCGACCTCCGCGCCGGACCCTTGATGGCGGCGGCAGGGGCGACACGCCTCCGGACCGGTGCCCTGTTTGTGGTGATTACCGACGAAACCGGCCTGCGCCTGGCCCATCCCGATCCGGCCCGGTTGGGTGAGAAGGTCAGCACGGACCCCACCGAGGCACTTGCCGGCCAGGAAATCACTACGCGTAATACCGGCACCCTGGGTCCGTCGGCGGGCGCGAAGGTACCCGTCTATGCGCCCGGCACTGACACCGTGGTAGGCGAGGTCAGCGTGGGCTACTCCATGGAAACCGTCGGCCAGAGCCTGGAACGGGACATCGGACCGGTCGCCCTCACTGCGGCGGGGGCGCTGCTGGCCGGTGTGCTGGCTTCATTCCTGCTGCGTCACCGCCTGCGGCGGCTCACCATGGGCCTGGAACCTGAGGAGATCAGCACCCTTGTCCACGACCAGGTGGCTGTCCTGCAGGGGGTGGACGACGGCGTCATCGGCGTTGCCGCCGACGGCAGAATCAGCGTCTTCAACGCAGCCGCACAGCGCCTTCTGGACCTGCCGGACTTATCCGGGACGTCCTGGGCCGGCGCGCCGCTTCCTGCCCAGCTGAAAGCCCTGACCAGGGCAGATGCTGAAGAGGCGGATGCGATCGAGCTCGTGGCCGGCGAACGAGTCTTGGTGGCGAGCGCGCGCAAGGCGCTCCACCGCAGGGAGGACCTGGGCTGGGTGGTGATGCTCCGGGACCGCACCGAACTGCAGCAGCTCACCCGCCAGCTCGACGCCGTGGGCACCATGTCCACGGCCCTGCGCGCCCAGCGCCATGAATTCGCCAACCAGCTGCACACGATCGCCGGCCTGATGAGCATCGGCCAGCACCAGCAGGCCCGCGATTACTTGGCCGGTCTCGCTGCAACGGGACCGTTGAAGTTCCCGGTGGACCAGGCCGAGCTGCTCCAGGATCCCTACCTTCAGGCTTTTGTTGGGGCCAAAGGGGTGGAAGCTGATGAACGCGGGGTGTCGCTGCGGATTGGGCCGGAAACCGTGGTGCGCGGGCAGGTCACCGAGCCACAGGACGTGACCACCGTGCTGGGCAACCTGATCGACAATGCGGTTAAGGCCGCCGTTGCCGGCTCCGCCACGGACCGGTGGGTGGAGGTGGAGGTGCTGGACGAACCGCACGACGACGGCGGTACCCTCCTCATCGTCGTCGCCGACTCCGGCGACGGGCTGGCTTCCGGGACGGATGCCGAGGTCGTGTTCGCGGAGGGCTATACGACGGCGACGGGGCCGGACCGGCTGAACGGTGCTGGTCTGGACGCGGGCCGTGCTGGTCTGGGCGGTGCTGGTCTGGACGGTGCTGGTCTGGACGGTGCTCGTCTGGACGGTGCTCGTCTGGACGCGGGCGGCCTGGACAGCGGCGGCCGGAGGGGTGGCGGCCAAGGCTTGGGCCTGGCGTTGGCACGGAAACTTGCCAGGCGCCGTGGCGGGGACATCCGGATCCTGGAAACTGGCACGCCAGGTGGTCCCGGAGCAGTGTTTATGGCCTCCCTGCCAGGCACCACGGCCGGAACCAATTCGGGCACTACGGCGGGAACTGACTCAAGCATCACCGACAAAAATCACACTGACGAAACTCGCACCGGGGCCGCTTACGGAACGCTTTCCGGGACTGCGGGCCATACAGATACTTCAGAAAAGGATGACCATGCCTGAGGACTTCAGGGTGCTGATCGTGGACGACGACTTCCACGTGGCCAAGCTGCATGCCGCTTACGTGGACTCTGTTGCGGGGTTCCTGGCCCTGGCGCCCGTTGGTACGGCATCTCTGGCGCTGCAGACAATCCATAGCCTCCGCCCCGACCTGGTGCTGTTGGACGTGTACCTCCCCGACGCGTCCGGGCTGGACCTGCTGCAGCAGCTGGACGTGGACACCATCATCCTCAGTGCAGCCTCGGATGCCGGGTCGCTTCGCAAAGCGTTTCGCCGTGGAGCCCTGGGATACTTACTGAAGCCGTTTACTTCCGAGTCGCTCGCGCAACAGCTGCGTTCCTACGCCCGGTACCGCAGGCTGCTGGGTCAGCCCGGAGTCTTGGACCAGGGCTCAGTGGAGCGGGCCAAACGGGCGCTGATTCCGGGGGATGTCGCGCCGTCGGCCAAACCACGTTCCGCCACTGAGGCGGCAGTCTTGGAATCTCTGCTTGCCGGCGAACAATATTCGGCCGCGGAGGTGGCCACCCGGGTTGGAGTCTCCCGGGCCACGGCACAGCGCTACCTTTCTTCACTGGCCGACGACGGCGCCGTGGACATCCAGCTCCGGTACGGGACTACTGGACGCCCCGAACATCGCTACGGGCTTCCTTCGCAGTAGCGCGCGACATTCACACGCCGTTCGTTGCCGTGCCTTAAATGTTCCCCTGATTTCACTGTGCGCCAGGCACGGGCGTGTCATCCGCGAGGCTGTCTCTCGTGGTGATGGTGCCGGGCCAGGTTGGTGGTTCCCAGTCGGGGTGTTCGCTTTTGTAGCTGCGACCGGCCGGTGAAATCCAGCCCGGTGGTTCGTTCTTGCTGGGTGTGGTGGGTGTCCAGGGTGTGGTGTGACGGAGCCTGTGGTGACGGCGGCATGGCTGGCCGAGGTTCGAGATCCCGGTGACCCCGCCCTTGGCCCAGGCGAGGACGTGGTCGGCTTCGTTGTCCAGGGACTGGTTGCTACAGCCGGGGAACGGGCACTTCCCGTCGCGGAGTCTGAGCCATCGGCGTTGGGCTTTGGTGACCGGGTAGCTGGTCCGCCCGATTTCCAGCGGTGCACCGTCGCGGGGGTCGATCAGGACGCGGCGGAAGGAATCCGCGCCGTTGGCGATCAGTTGCCGGGCCATGGACGGCGGGATCGGCCCGTACCCGTCCAGCATCGCCGGTTCCTCCGTGACCCCGAGCAGTGCCATGACCGGGACTGTGATCAGGACCTGGGCCCGCGGCGCCCGAACCCCACCGGCGAGCTGGTCAGAATTTCCGGCTGCGTCGTCGGCGGTCGTACCGCCCGTTATATCGGCCAAACCGTCATCGGCGCCGTCACTGGTCCCGCCGGTCTGGGCCGTGGCGCCGAGATTCATGTCCAAAGTCCCGCCAGTGCTGCCGAGGCTCCCTTCGATAGGGCCCTGTATGGTCCCGCCAAGGAGCCAAGTGGCAGCGTTATCGGCCCGGAGCTGGGTTAGCGTTCGGGGCTCGTCGGGACCCTGCATGGCCCGGGCCGCTGCGGTGGTCCGTTCCCAGATCCCCGACGCGGTGTCCGCCGGCAAATAAGCCGAGAGCCAGGCCATGCCGTCCCGGTCAGGGGAAAACAGCACCCGCCGGTCCGCGGCGCACTTCGCATGCCGTTTTTCGATGCTGACCGGGTGGTGCCGTTCCCGCCAGGTCCGGGCCTTGGCCCGGAACCGGCCGGTCACCATCTCACCCGCCGGGCAGCCCCGGGCCCGGTTCGGCGCCTCCGGATCCAAAAAATGCGCCTCCAAAGCGTGAGCTCCCTCCGGGCCCAGGCCGCTGGTCTCATCGACCATGATCCGGGCGTGCTGCCACGAAATCGTGCCTGCTTGCAGCCCGGACATCGTCAACGGCAAAGCAGTGGTCAGTTCGCGGGCCTCCGCCAGGAGGTTGGCAGCGGCCGGTTCACTCACCGTCAGCACGCACGCCAGCTCAGCCACAAAAGCCATTTCCAGCGCCGCCTGCTCCTGCAGGGACATCGAAGGGGCGGCCATGGTCCGGGCAACCTGAGCACACCGGGCAACCGCCCGGACTTTCCGCGCCGCCAACATCGCTTCCTCACGGCGGATTTCCGCCAGAGTATCCAAGCACTCGTCGTATTCCTGACGCAGCAGATGAGCGTCACCGGCCGGCGCGGAGCCCG
>JBDTQQ010000245.1:0-4706 GCA_039932075.1 Pseudarthrobacter sp.
AAAATGTCCTGGATGGACCAGCGCTTGCCCAGACCGTCGGTGATGGCCTGCGCGTCGAATTTGCCATGCAGCCAAGCCTGGAAGAAACCGAACCGGCCTTCGAGCACGGTGGGCGGACCGGTGAGTCCGTAGCGCACCAAGTTGACGGCACTGACAGCCGAATGGGCGGCCCAGCCGCAGTGGATCCGCTTGACGGTGCCGCCGGTCCGGTTGGACTCGATGATGCCCGAAGCCATCGACGCCGCGACTCCCAGGGCATCAAGGATCATGGCCTCGTCGCCGTAAAGCGCTGCTACCGCGGCTGCCGACCCCATGGCACCGCAGATGGAGGTGGCATGCTGGCCATGCTCAAAGAAGACGGAGTTCTGCGTAGCGCTGTCGTATCCTGCCATGCCGAGCCGGACGCACACTTCGAGCCCGATGGCGACGGCTCGGATTACTTCCTTACCGCTGGCACCCCGAGCCTGGGCTGCTGCCAAGACGGCGGGCACGACGCTCGCGCTCGGGTGCAGGACCGAGGGCAGGTGGGTATCGTCGTAGTCCAGAGAATGGGCCAGGACGCCGTTGACAAAGGCCGCCAGGGCGGCAGGAAGCGCCTCCTCCAGTCCCACGGCGTTGGCCTCCGGAGTGCCGCCCTGGTCCCGCGCCCACTGACGCGCTCCCCTGCTCGTCTCAAGCGGCGCGGCCGCCGCGCAGATGCCGAGGATGTCCAGCACCCTGGACCTAATACTTTCGACAACTTCGGCGGGCAGATCCTCGTAGCGCACCTCGGCGGCGAACCGGGCAAGCTGCTGTCCGAGCGTGGCCTCTTCCGGGGTGCTCATGCAGGAACTACCGCAAGGGGCCGCACGGGAGAGCCCGTGGCACCAAAAATATTCAGCGGCACCAGCACGAAAGTGAACTCATGGATTTCTTTTGCGGCCAGTTCTTCCAGGTCCAGCGCCTCGACGATGTAGATGCCGTTCTCGACAAGGAAGACGCGGTGCGCCGGCAGCTGGGCATGCCCGCCGCCAGGGGCGAGCCGCTCGAACGCGATGGTGTCAGCGCCCGCGGCGTGGATGCCCTGGGATGCCAGCCAGGTGGCACCGTCTTCGCTGATTCCCGGAACGCCGGAGGCCCCGCCCACGTAGGCCGCGCCTTCGGCAAATTTCTTGCCCCAGCCGGAGCGGATCAGCACCACGTCCCCGGATTCCAGTGCGGTGCCCTGTTTTTTGAGGGTGCCCTGCAGATCGGCGACGGTAATTTCGTAGCCGCCCTCAAGGTCCGGCAGGCCCAGATACCCGGGTACGTCCAGAAGGATTCCACGGCGGATCATCGGAGCTATGGTGTGCACGCCGTGTTCCACGTACTTGCCGCCCAGGCAGGAATCACCCGCATCGGCACCGCCAAAGAGCTTGCCGTCCTGGCTTACGTGTGCCAGCGCATCGATGTGCGTGCCAACGTGGGTTCCGGTGGTGATCATGTCGTTGGCGGCGCTGCCTCCGTCGGCCCGGACTGTGTCACCATGCCGTCGCGGCAGGGTGTGCCAGAACTGGGGGTGATTGGGCGACTGCGGCATTCCAACCCGCAGCTGGCGCCCCAGATCCACCAGCTGCAGCCCTCCCGCCACGACGTCGATCAATTTATCGCTCATTTGGCTGCTCCGCTTTCCCGCAATGACGCGATGTCATCGCTGCTGTAACCGATTTCATGGAGAATGCTCTCACTGTCTTCGCCCAGGTCCCGCCCGGTGAAACGGATGCTTCCGGGGGTCTTGCTCATGCGCCACATCACATTGTGCTGAAGCACACTGCCGAAGTCCCGGTCCGGAACGTCGATCAGCATCTTAGTTGCGCGGATATGCGGGTCCTCCACGATGTCCTTGGCGTCATACACGGCTGCAACAGCCGCCCCTGCTTCGGAAAAAACCTCCAGCACTTCCTCCCGGTCCCGGTCCCGGATCCAGGATCCGACGTATCCGTCCAGCTCTTCTACATGCTGAACCCTGGTGCTGCCGGACTTGAACCACGGCTCGTCGATGACCTCGGGGTGGCCCACGATCCACATCACCCGTTCGGCGATGCTCTGCGCGCTCGTGGAGACGGCCACCCACCGGTCGTCCTTTGTCAGATAGGTGTTGCGCGGCGCATTGTTCGTGGAACGGTTGCCGTTTCGCTGCCCAATGATGCCCAGCTGCTGATAGATCGACGGCCCCGGTCCCACCGCCGTCATGATGGGTTCGAGGATGCTCAAATCCACCACCTGGCCTTCGCCCGTCTGGTCCCTGTGCCGCAGTGCCATCAGTGCTGCTGAGGACGCCGCGATCCCGCAGATGCTGTCCGCCAGCCCGAACGCCGGCAACGTGGGAGGTCCTTCGGCTTCGCCGGTCAGATGCGCGAACCCGCTCATAGCCTCGGCCAGGGTGCCGAATCCGGCCCGGGAGGAATAGGGTCCTTCCTGTCCAAAACCGGTCAGGCGGACCAGGACGAGGCCCGGGTTGAGCCGGTGCAGGACCTCGGGTCCCACGCCCCACCGCTCCAGCGTGCCGGGACGGAAATTCTCCACCACGACATCGGCGGTGGCGGCCAGTTTCCTGAAGGCCTCCGCGCCCTCGGGTTTACTCAGGCTCAGGGCCAGCGTGCGCTTGTTGCGGGACACTTCCTTCCACCAGATGGGCACGCCGTCCTTGCTTTCGCCATGACCGCGCATGCTGTCACCCATCGTCGGATGCTCAATCTTGATGACGTCCGCGCCGTAGTCGCCGAGGATCTGACAGCACAAGGGGCCAGCCAGAATGGTCGAAACATCCAATACCCGGACCCCACTCAGGGGTTGTGGGTGCTCGCTCAAAATATCTCGTTCCGCTCGGAGAAACACTGCCTACCCAAGCGTAGCGACAAAACAGCGGCCTGAAAAGCCCTCAACCGCGACAATCGGAGCAATTCGGGGCGGGGCTACACCGAAATTTTGCGACCAGGGCTCAAAGGACACCTTTTCTACAGTGACTGGTGTTCCGCTGCACGGAACGTTATCGAAAGCTGCTGCGGCGGCTCGGGTCACTGAGGTGAACCGGGCACTGGCGGCGCCGCGAGGACACACCCGCGGCCACCAGCCCGGCTTACCCATCGAAGAAGCCGCAAAGTCGATCAGGGACGAGTGGACCCGAACCAGAACATGATCCCCAGCCAACTGGCGCGACGGTCTCCTGATGTACACCCTGCAAGTCCGTGGCCGGGCCCGGTGGATCGCCCTGACGTCTTGCAGAATCGACCGCGTCGCTGAACCACCACTTCGACCGGCAACTGGAGATGGCATTCGATATCCCACCATCACCCTGGCCGGAGACAACCAGCTGAGGCTTGGTCCGGGCATTGACGAAAAGGACTAATCGTGAAGACTCTTTGATGGTCTGGCCCAACCCTCATCATCGTTGTTGTGGCATTGCTAGTCCACAGCTGCCAGCCATGGCACGGAGCATCGGCCAGGCAATGCGAATCATCAAATCTGAGGGCGTCAAGAGGGCGATCGAACACGCACGCAATGACTGGGCGATCACAAAAGGTCCGCGGCGCGCCGGTGGATCCGAGCAAATGGAGATCGTCGAACAGGCCTCGCTCGGCGCGTCCGGCACCCGGATCCTGGGCACACTCGCCCGCTCCCTGCAGGCTTCGGGTGAACGCAGGGGCGGCGCCGCGATCTGCATAAATAGTGGTTGTCCAAGGTCCAGCTCCCATTTGGTTTCGCGCCGTGGGTGAACACGGCCGGTTCTGCATGCGGATGGGACCCAGAAGTCCACAGAACTAGCGCCTGAACGAGCTTTCGTGCAACTAGGGCACACCCAGCTCGACGTCAGACTGTCACTCAAAAAACGTCAGGATAGGGTCCAAAATGTGTTTCCCGCAGCTTTCTGATGGACAGCTTCGATTCCAACCTGACACTTGGCAGCTTCCACGAGCCTTTCGGGGCTCAAGTCCTGCCTGGTACGGGTTGAGCCAGCTGCTCCGCTTCCGGCACACCTCGCAGGTGCAACAGACTCCCCCGACAGTGCCTGTTCGCCGGGCAGAAGCCTTAGCGGCTAGGTCCGCCCTTGGGTTTTCTGGGTGCCCAGCGCGGCGCCCATGCTCGTCTTCCGCGCCTTGAGGGGCCCGCTCCCCCGAGGACACGGTCCCACTGCAGCTCACACCTTGAAGTACTTCGCTTCCGGGTGGTGGAACACAAACGCGTCGGTGGACTGTTCAGGGTGCAGCATCAGCTCATCACTGAGGACCACGCCCATGCGCTCGGGCTTCAGCAGCTCCACCACCTTGCGGCGGTCCTCCATGTCCGGGCACGCGGGATACCCGAGCGAGAACCGCGCGCCGCGGTAGTCGAGCTTGAACAGGCCGGCCTTGTCCTTCGGCTCCTCGGCCGCGAAACCCAGCTCGGAGCGGATGCGCGCATGCCAGAATTCCGCCAGCGCCTCGGTGAGCTGCATGACCAGGCCATTGAGCTCGTAGTAGTCGCGGTACTGGTTGGCGGCAAACATCTGTGACGTGAACTCTTCAATCTTCGAGCCGGCGGTGACCAGCTGCACCGGCAGCACATCCACCTGCCCCGACTCGCGTGAACGCACGAAGTCGGCCAGGCACAGGTGCCGGTCGCGGCGCTGGCGCGGGAAGTCGAAGCGCAGGCGCTCGGTGCCGATTGGACCGCCTGAACCACCGTCAGGGGCGAGGAGACCCGCGGTG
>JBDTQQ010000246.1:0-4678 GCA_039932075.1 Pseudarthrobacter sp.
ATCGCTTCGGCGATGTCCTTGGCGGCGCCCTCGTTGGAGCCGATCCGGCGCTGGACGTCATCAGCGCGGGTCTGCAGCCGCTCCAGCGTCCCGGAAATCTCGGCTTCCTTGGCGGTCAGCTGCCGCAGCACATCGCTGGTGGACTCGAGCTGGGCTTTCTCCGCCTTCAGGTCCTCGATGCGGCGGGCCGTGAGCTGCCAGCTGAGCTCGGCGAAGTCGGACACGGCCCCGATGATGCCCAGCTGCTGGTTCTGCCGGCCGATGGAGCCCAGGGATTCGTTGACGCGGGAAAGCTGGCCGGCCACCACGCTGAGCTGGCCCTTGACCTCGTCCTGTTCGGCACGAAAGCGCCCGATCTTGTCCAGGTTGTCCCAGCCCAGCACATAGTTCCGGCGGTCCGAGATGTCCGCCCGGTCATCTTTCTCGTGCCGGCCGCGGCCGCCCTTGAGTTGCCCGTTCGCGGTCAGGGCCTTGGAACGGCGGCGGAACTCATCCAAGGTGTCGCAGCAGAAATAGTCGAAGCGGCTGCTGAGCTCATCCAGCAGGAAATTGCGGAACGGCGTTCCCTGTTTGATGGTGATCTTCGCTGCAAGCGTGCCCGCCTCCGCCGCCTTCGGGGCATGGGAGTCACCCATCTTCAGGTACACCAGCCGACCGCGCAGGTTGTTGCCGTCCACCCAGCTGCTGACCGCCGCGTAATGCTTTGAGGGCACGAGTAGCGACAGGGCAAAGCCGTGCAGGGTCCGCTCGGCGGCGCCCTCCCAGGCCGCTTCGCCGTCGCGGACGCGCAGCAGCTCCCCGGCGTACGGCAGCTCCGACTCTTGGATGCCGGTCCCGTCGCAGAGCCGGCGGCGGAGCTCCACCTGCGGCCTCGGCAGCAGGTTGGGACGGGCCTGCAGGCTGGTCAGTTCCGCGGCGATGTCCGCGGCCCGGCCGGTCAGCACAGTGCGCGTCATGGTCAGTTCGGTGCGGCTGTCCTGGACCTCGTCGGCTTTGGCGGCGAGGTCCTTTTCGACGCCGGCAAGCCGTGCCCTGTTGGCGTCGAACACGACGCGGTCCGCCGGCGCCTGCAAGCCCAGGTCAGCCGCCGCTTCTGCGTACTTTTCGAACCGCGCCCGCTGCGACCGTGATTCCTCGCCAAGCCGTGCTGCCTCGGCCTCAATGGCAGCCAGCCTGCCGCCACCGTTGCTCCGGATGTCCTCCTTGACGGCCGCCAGGTCCAGCCGGAGCTGGGTGATTTCAGTGGCCAGCTTTCCGCTGTCCTCCTGCAGCCGGATGCCCGTGGTCTGCAGCTCGGCCTGGTGCTCGATACTCAACTGCAGTTTCTGGTCCGTGAACCACGGGTGCAGCTGGTCCCGCTGGTTCCGGGCGAAGTCTTCGGTCCGGCTCAGCCCCGCGTGGTGGGTTGCGCCCTCGATGATGGGGGTGAGCAGGGCGATCTGGTCCTTGGCCCGCAGGACGGCGTCGTGGGCCTTCTTCAGGTCATCGAAGTGGTGGATGAGGTTCTTGATCCGGGCCTCGACGTCGTCTTCTTCGAGCATGTTGGTGCGCACGAAGTTCGTGATGTTCTCCACCTGCTTCATGGACACCGTCCGGTGGAACAGCTCCATGGCCTGGTTCCCGCTGATGCCGAACTGCCGCTTGAACGCCGCGGCGTAGGGCTCGAAGGCGTCATGGATGGACGCGCCGGCCGCACGGAGCTGCTTCTTCAACTTGGCCGGGTCCTGGCCGAAGTTGGCGAAGTCCCCGGCGATGGATTGCTCGCCCTCCATCAGTGAGTAGAAGCGGTTGGGCTGGCCCGCCTCCTGGGTGGCCCAGAGAGTGATGGCCAGGGTGACTGATTTGCCCAGGACGGAGTTGTGGAAGACGCCCAGGACCACTGTGAGCTTGCCCGTGCCGCGCAGCGCAACGGGCTTGGAGTATTCCCCGCCGGTGCTGCGGGTGCTCTTATGGAAGCCGCGCACGTAGGACATCAGGGTGCGTTCCTTCTTTTGCGCGCCCGCGGCCTTGTTGTATTCGATCCGGTTCGCCGGCAGCAGCAACGTGGTGATGGCATCCACCACCGTGGACTTCCCGGAGCCGATATCGCCCGTGAGCAGGCTGTTGGAACCGTCAAGCCGGAAGATCCGCACTTCCTGGTGGAAGGTGCCCCAGTTGAGCAGCTCCAAGCGGTGCAGCCGGAAGCCCGGGGGAGTGCCGGCGTCGTCCGCCTTTTCGTCCAGGCTGAACAGCATCTCCTGCTGATCGGCCGCCGTTTCGGTGGTCATGGACGGTCCCCTTCCTTCGGGCCGGTGCCGGCCACCTCAAGTGAGGCGCGGTAGTCAGCCAGCCGCGCGTCGAATTCCTCCAGCCACTGGGCATCCACATACGCCTTCAGAATCCGGGCCACCTCGTAAGTCCCTGCCTGGCCGCGCAGTTTCCGTAGGAAGCCCAGTTCCACCACTTTCTTGATGTTTGTGCCGAGCTGGTCCAGAATCCTCGCCTCATTGCTGGATTCGGGCAGGAATACGGCCACCATGTCTGCGATCTCCTGCTCGGTCATGATGAGGCGCAGTTCGCTGCTGTTGGTGTCGAACTCGAGCATCCGGCCACGTAGCAGCGCCAGTAGGAGGCTGACGTTGAAGGTGAGCGGACGGCGGGGGATCAGCCGCGGCAGGGCGCCGTCCGGGTCCTCGCGCGATTTGAGGAACGCGTAGCCTTCGGACTCGTCCAGGATCAGGTCCAGGCCCAGCACGGCCACATAGTCGCGGACGTGGGAGGACAGGCCAAGCAGCGACTGCCAGATCTTTTCGTCGGTTTCGGCGTAGACCACGCCTTTGAAAAGCCTGGTGACGACGCCGGGAAGTTCCTCGGGTGCCTGTGTTTGCATTGCTTCTGCGGGAGTCATGCGGGCCTCACAAAGATGATCTGTTCTACGGTGGCTTCCCGGATACTGCCGTCCGTGAGCTGCCAGGACAACTGCTGTGACTCCTCCGGGCTGATGGTAGCCCAGTCCGATTCGGTGGCCACCTGGTAATAGGCCACGATCTCGGCCAGTCCCTGGGACAGCGGATGGGCTGCCGTTACCTCGCCGAGGGTGGCCTGTTCGGCGCCCGCCAGGACGTCGTCGATGTTGGACTTCAGCCGTTCGGTGTCCACATGGAACTGGTTGAAGAGGGCGCCGGCGTCCACACCGCCGTCGTCGGCTGTGGTGACGGCATCGTCCACCATGATCCGCCGGCTCGGCTCGTAGAGCGGACGTTCGAAGGGGAGCACAACGTCCACCGACTGCGCCGCAACCTCCATGAAAGTGCCCGACGGCGGATCCTCCCGGGTGTCCAGCGCGCCGGATTCGATGCTCCTGACGAGCTGCATGATGCGCTTGTTCTCGAGGAACACCTTGTCATCCAGGAGCCGGCGCATCTGCTGCGAGAGCTGGCGGACAGTGGCCTGAGTCTGCTCGACGGCGGGCAGCCAGTCCTGGTGCAGGTTGGTCACGGCGTGCAGGTTGTCCACGGCGGCCAAGGCGTCGATCTGGGTGGCGCGCTGCAGCAGTTCCCGCAGTTCCGTTCGCAGTTGCGGAGACATCAGGTAGTCCCAGAAGCCTTGGAAGGTCCGGCCCTGCAGCGAGCCGCTGATGTCCTGCTGGTTGGCGAAGATGCTCTCCAGGAGTTCGCCCTGCGTGCCGTCCCACGTGGCGATCTGCTCACGGACCTGCCGGTCCAGCTTCCGGAAGTTCTGTTCCACCTCACGGAAGTCGGAGAGCAGGTCTTTGGCCAGGGTGGTCAGCTGCTGGAAGTGGTCCAGGGCTTCGGGGGCCGTCATCACCCGGATGTTGCCGTCGCGGATGCGCTGCATCTCGGCGTCGATCCCGTCCCGTTGGCGCTGGAGCTCGGCCAGCCGCACCTCCGGATTGGTTTCTGACTGCTGGACCAATGCCTTGAGTACGGCGAAGATGCTGGTCAGCCTGGACTGGGTGGCTACGAAGTCGCGCCCGCTCAGGCCCTCCACCCAGCGGACCACGTCCTCGGACGCTGCGGTGAGATCGTAGCGCGGTTCGTCCTGGCCGGGCACATAGTATTTCCGCAGCCACGCCCGTTCCGGGGCGGCCCATTCGTCCAGATATTCGCCGGCCGGCCGCGGGAATTTGTCCGGGCCGTATGCCTCCCGCAGGCCGAATAGGACGTCATCGAGGTGGTCGATGAGCTCCTGCCGTCCCATGTCCCGCTGATTCGGGCCGGTGAAGGCTTTGATGAAGAAAGTTACGGCCAGAGGGGCGTTGTGAGCGCGGAGAAGGGACCAGCCTGCGTGGTTCTCACGCAGTGCGTTGATCGCGTAAAAGTCCATAGCGTCCTCAGGTGGGTGCGGTTATTCCTAAGCTACATGGAGCCAACGACACTAGTTGGTGATCGAGTCTTTCGAGGTGCAGGGCCTCGTCGGTTTCGAGAGGCGCAACCGCAGCCCTGGTGTCTAAAGGTAGTGGCTCGAGTTCCCTGAGGTGATTCGTGCCGAACCAGCCCAGTTATCCATGCCAACATGGCCAAGGCAGTTGGTGCTGGAAGAAGTTGCCAGCCAAAACTGGGCCAGTTCGGCAGGCTCAACTGCGGGGCTCCGGCCGCTGTTCGTTGCTGTTGGTAAATAACGCGTGAAATCTCCTGTACTGTTGATCCTGTTGTTGTGTTTATGCAGTTGGTAGTTC
>JBDTQQ010000247.1:0-4656 GCA_039932075.1 Pseudarthrobacter sp.
GGGCCAGCAGCGCCACGCAGGTGTACACAATTCCGGCCAGCAGCACAAACGTCAGGCCCAGCAGCCCGGATTGGACGGGCAACGGGAGGGTGGCTTCCGGGCTGACGAACTGCGGCACCAGCGCTACGTAAAAGAGCAGGCCTTTGGGATTGATGCCGCTGGTACCCATACCCTGGAGGAAGGTGCGGAGCTGGTTGGCGGGCTTCCCGACGGCGTCTGCCGCACTGAAGGAGGCCCCGCGCCAGGAACGGAGGGTGCTGATGCCCAGCCACAGGAGGTATCCCGCCCCGGCCACGGTGAGCCAGCCGAGGAGGCCGGGCATTCCGGACAGCAGGGCCGCCAGGCCCACCACCATCAGCAGGGTGTGCAGGACATAGCCGCCGCAAAGCCCGGCCACGGCCGGAACAAAGCTGCGTTGCCGCAGCCCTGCGCTGATGGAGTAGGCCCAGTCCACGCCGGGCGTGCAGGCGAGGGCCGCAGCCACCAGCACGAAGGCGAAAAACAATTGGGGGTTCATGGCGGGCTCCTGTCCGATGGCTACAGGAGAAAGCCTATGAACTTTGCGGCCATAAGTGCTTACCTATTTTGCCCGCACGGGCCCCAATTGGGTACGATTATTGCGTGATTGACCATATCGACAGGAATATTTTGCGCCATCTCAAAGAGGATGGCCGAATGACTGCCACGGCGCTGGCCGCCAAGGTGGGTTTGACGGTGGCCCCTTGCCACCGAAGGCTGCGTGACCTCGAGGCTTCGGGGGTGATCCGTGGCTATAAGGCGGATATTGATCCGGCCGCTGTAGGACTCGGGTTCGAGGCGATTGTGTTTGTCACCTTGCGTCAGGTGGACCGCTCCACGATGGAGATTTTTGAAAACCGGGTGGCGGATACACCCAACATTGTGGAGGCGCAGCGGCTCTTCGGTTCACCTGACTACCTGCTGAAGGTCATTGCCGAGGACCTGCCGGCCTACCAGCGGTTCTACGACGCCGAGCTGACCTCGCTCCCGGGCGTGGAGCGGTTGACGTCCACGCTGGTGATGAAGAACCTCAAGTCCAACGCCGGTCCGCCGGTCTAGCCGGTCCGCCGGTCAAGATTCGCGCGGCTGCGGGATGCCCGTCCCCCAGTCTGCAGGGCTGATGTGGACGATGATCACCTGGGTGTCCTTGGCGCCGTCGTACCTGAGGTCGTAATTGACTTCCAGGCCCGTTGAGGTGCCGGGGGTGATGGAGAAATCGCTCTTGTCTTCCGGGTGGCTCTCCATTGACGAAATCCACCGCTCGGCGGAGCCGCTGTCGATACCATAGCGCTGCACTCCGTCCCGGATCAGGCTGGTGAATTCGTCCAGTGAGCCGGCAGTGAGGAAATAGGTGACCTCGCTGAAATCGGTCCGCTTGTCCGTGGTGTTGAAGCGTATGCGGTCTGTCTTCCCCGTGATGGCGCCGTTGGGAGCCGCAATGGTCAGGGAGACTTTGCCTGAGTTTCTCGTGTTGATTTCGGGGCCGTAGCTTTCGTCTGCGACCCCCACCGCAGCCTTCACCAGCCGTCCGGTACGCATGTCCAGCCGCGCGGTCTTGGTCTCGCGGATCTGTGTCACTCCGGCGGCGTCAAGAGTGGAGTAGCGGCCGGCTTCCAACGGCTTGGCTGTTCCAGGATCAGGTGGAGTTCCGGCGCAGCCATTAGCGAGGACCGCAAGGGACAGCAGGCAGATGGTGGTCCTGATCCGAAGGCTGCGCCGGAACGAGCTCACAGCTTGCCCGACGACGCGATGCGGACTTTCTGGTTCCCTGCCATTTTCCCCCTGAATGTCATCCCATGCCAGCCTAACTGCGGCGGACACCGGAGGGCGATGGGCAGGGCTCCCCGACGCATTCCACCGGCTGTCCGAGGCTCAGCCCTTCAGCAGCCCCGTGGTCCTGTAGGGGATGACCTCGCGCAGGAACATGCTGGTTGACGTGCGGACGATCCCCGGGCAGAGGCGGATTTCCTCCGACACGCGGTAGAGATCATCCGGGCTCGTTGCCACCACGCGGATTACCAGGTCTGTGTCGCCGGCCGGGGCGTGGCACTCGAGGACTTCGGGGATCTCCCGGAGTGCGGCGATGGCTTCGTTGAGATGGCTTTGGTCCAGTTCGGCGCTCACGGCGGCCGCCACTCCGCGGCCCAGGGCGGAGGGCAGAACGCGGCTGCTGTTGGGACGGAGCGCGCCCGACGCCGACATCCGCTCCAGGCGGGACTGCACGGTCCCGCGCGCCAGGCCCAGCCGTTGGGCGAGAACCATGATCGGAACGCGCGGATCCTCGTCCAATGCGCTGAGTATCCGCTTGTCCGTGACGTCCAATTCCTGCAATCTGATCATTTCCTGTCGATGTTCGCGGCGTGCATTGATCACTCTGACCAGTAATTATTCTGCCGGTTGTGCCAACTGTAGGATATCTGCTCAAATGGTGGCAACACGCAGGAAATGGGCTACCGCCCATCCCGCAGGCTTACAGGCTCACCGGCACACCACCCGGAAACTGGACACCGCTCCCGCAAGGACGCCGCCGCTGATGACACTTGTTCACACCACGGTCATTCTGCAAACACGCATTCTGCAAACACGGCAAGAGCCCCTGAGCTCCCGGGCGTCGGATCTTTCGGCGTCATCGGTAGCTGAGGGGCTCTTGTGTTGTCCCGCCCTACTGCAACGCGAGGTCAGTTGTTGCCCATCGGGGGCCCTGAATCGGGCCAAAGGTGACCCCGCGTTGCCTTTGCGTAGGCTGGATTCATGACTCCAGCCGGACGCTTCGCCCCCAGCCCCTCCGGTGAGCTCCATGTTGGCAATCTTCGCACCGCCATACTGGCCTGGCTGTTCGCGCGTTCCACCGGCAGGGACTTCCTGCTGCGCGTTGAGGACCTGGACCGTGCACGTGCCGGCGCGGAAGCCGAGCAGCTCCGCGATCTGGCGGCCATCGGCGTGACCTGGGACGGCGCCGTCGTCCGCCAGACAGACCGCGGGGCGGTGTACGACGAAGCCATTGACCGGCTAACCGCTGCGGGCCTCACGTACGAGTGCTTCTGTACCCGCCGCGAAATCCAGGAAGCGCCATCGGCTCCGCACGCACCGCAGGGTGCCTATCCGGGCACTTGCCGCAACCTTGATCAGTCAGAGCTGGAATTCAAACGTTCCACCCGCCCTGCGGCCATCAGACTCCGAGCGGACGTCACGCAATACACCGTGCACGACGTCCTGTGCGGGGCGTTCACCGGCGTGGTGGACGACTTCGTCTTACGCCGCAACGACGGCGTGACCGCCTACAACCTTGCGGTGGTGGTGGACGATGCCGCCCAAGGAATAGATCAAGTAGTGCGGGGCGACGATCTCCTGCCATCCACTCCACGGCAGGTGTACATTGCGTCACTACTGCATATGCCGGTTCCGGAATATGCCCATGTTCCCCTGGTAGTGAATTCCGACGGCGCCCGGCTGGCCAAGCGCGACGGTGCCGTGACGCTTGGCGACCTTTCCCGCGAAGGCGCGACCGCTGCCGAGGTCCGGGACCTCATCCTTCAATCCCTGGGCCTACCGGCAGGGACGCTGGAACATGCGCTCGCCGTATTCCGGCCCGCCGACCTTCCGCGCGAGCCGTGGGTGTGGACGGGCATGGGTGCGTCCAGCAGCAGGTAGATAGGCTCGCGCGGCGCGTAGGCTGGAGCCATGTCAGACCAGCACTCCCCAGAACACAGCTCTGCGCCCAGATTCACTGTTGAGACCGCGAGGGTCTTGGCGGAGGTTGCCCACAACCGGCAAAAGGACAAGCTCAAACGCCCCTACCGTGACCATGTCATCGCCGTGGGGGACGCCCTCGCTGATTTTGCCGATGACATCCGGATCGCCGGCTACCTCCACGACATCGCCGAGGACACTCCTATCACCCGGCAGGCACTTCTGGAGATGGGTGTCTCTGAGCGGGCAGCGGACATCATCGAGCGGGTTACCAACCGGCTGCACGAGAACCCGGATGATTACCAGGCCGGCATCCGCTACATCGCTGAGGACCACGACGCCGCCCTCGTCAAGATCGCGGACAACGCCCACAACTCCCTGCCCGAACGCGTCAAGGCGCTTGCTGAAAAGTGGCCGGATAAGCCGCCGGTCACCAAGTACCGGGATGCACGGCCTGTCCTCTACGCTGCTGTGGACGTGGAGGAGATCCGGAATATCCTGGCCCGCGTGAACCCGTGGCTGCTGGAAGAACTTGATGACAGGCTGGACGAGCAAGACGACACCGACTACGAGAATTTGACCTACGAGTCCTAGTGGACGTCCTAGCACGGCGGAACGCCCTGAGCTACGGTGCACGTTACCTAACGACCTCATCAGCCGATGCGACCTAATCAGCCCGTGCTGCCTAGTCAGCCGGTGCTGCCTGCGGGCGAACGCGCGCCGCTGCCCGCCAAAGGCTGTTCAGTCAGCCAGAGAAAGTCAGGCACGAAAAGATACGGTGCCGGCTGCGGTTCTTGGAGGCGGCGCCGCAACCACGCCCGCTCCGGCGCTGGATCTGCTGGAAGGGAGTTTTCGGGCAGTGCTGATATCGGTTTTTCGGCCAAGGAAGGGCCACGTTCCCTAAAGGGGAGTCGGTCCAGGACTTGGTCCGCCATCTGGTGTGGCCAG
>JBDTQQ010000248.1:0-4652 GCA_039932075.1 Pseudarthrobacter sp.
CCCGGATGCCGTACTGCGTTCCCTCGGCCACCACGGACTGGCCGTAGCCAATGGAGTCGATGGCAATGCAGCGTGCCTGCTCGCTGATGTCCGGGAGGTTCAGCCACCAGTTGGCTGCAGCGGTGACGCCCGTGCCGGAGCCGTGGAGGAAAAGGATGGGCGTGCCCTCGCCAATGTCGTGATAATGGGTGAGTTCGCCGTCGGCGGTTTCAATCCATTTGTCTTCCAGGCCGAAGAACGCGTCGGTGGTGTAGCTCGGTACTTGCAGCTGCGTAGTCATATTTTTGCTCCAGATTGTCGGCTGGCGGGCATGTCAGGGCAGGACCCTGACGTGGTTTCCTAACCACGTTAGGCATAGAGCCAGAGCGCCGGGACCCGGCGTTCCGCCATCCGGCACGCTTGCTGACCGTGACACCGTCACAGCGCACGTCTGGTTCGTCAGTAACCGCCCAGCCCGAGCAGGCGGACGGCGTTGTGCTTGAGGATTTTGGGCCGCACGTCGTCTTTGAGCGGCAAGTCCGCGAAGGCAGCGAGCCATTTCTGCGGGGTGATCAGCGGGAAGTCGGTGCCGAAGAGGACTTTGTCCTGCAGCACCGAGTTGGAGGCCTTCACGAGGCTTTCCGGGAAGTACTTGGGCGACCAGCCGGAGAGATCAATGAAAACGTTGGACTTGTGGGTGGCGATGGAGTTGGCTTCGTCCTGCCATGGCACCGACGGGTGCGCCATGATGATCCGCAGCTCGGGGAAGTCCGCGGCGACCGCGTCGAGCAGGAGCGGGTTGGAGTAGGCCAGCTTGATGCCGTAACCGCCGGGCAGGCCCGCGCCCATGCCGTTCTGGCCGGTATGGAAGATGGCCGGCAGTCCCAGTTCCTGCAGGGTTTCCCAGAGGGGATAAAACTGTTCCTCGGAGGGGTTGAAGCCCTGCAGCGAGGGGTGGAACTTGAAGCCGCGTGCGCCGAGAGCCTCGGCCTGGTGCACAGCTCCGGGGATAGCCTCCGGCCCAGTGCGGGGGTCCACGCTGCCGAAGGGAATGAGGACGTCGTTGTTGCGGGCGGCGCCGGCGATCAGCTCTTCGATGCTGTTGGGATCGTGCTTGAGCTGGGTGCGGGCGTCCACGGTGAAGACGACGGCGGCCATGTTCAGTTCGCGGTAGACCTCGGCAATGCGGTCCAGCGAGGGGGTGCGGTCTTCGGATTTGAAGTACTTTTCCGAGGCCTTCATCAGCACCGGCGGCAGTGACTGGTGGCCGTGGCCGTCCACTTCGAGGTGGACGTGCATGTCGATCGCCTCCAGATTCGCGGCGTCGACGCCCAGTTCGTAGCGTTGGGGTGTGGCTGATGGCATGGAGGGTCCCGGATCTGTTGAGCTTGCCTGCCTCTGGTGAGGCAGGTCCGACGACGGGCCGGCGAACCGTGTCGGCCCGTCGTCAGGACGTCGCCTTCTATTATGCGACGGCGCCGAACCCGCTAAGCGACCTGGAGCTGAGCGCGTGCGTCGCTGCTGACCCGTTCCGTGAAAGACATCGCCGCGAGGATACTGTCCAGGGTTTTGGGGGCGTTCTGTGCCAGGCAGGCTCCGGCCACGAAGCGGTCGGGGCGGACGAACACCACCGGGGTGGGGCGCTCGTCGAACCACTTCTTGAGGCGGCCTGTGGTGTCACCGGCCACAATGACGTCCGCCGGGTAGCGTTCCTCGCACCAGGCCCGCTGGCTTTCGGGAACCATGCAGACCAGCTGTGCGCCCAGTTCCTCGAGCCGGGCCAGGTCGCTCTCGGAGAAGACGTCGGCGGGGTTGTTCCCCCAAACCAGGACGGTCCACCATTTGCCGGTGACGTCATCCAGGAGGACGTTGGATTCGGTCCTGGTGGTCACGCGGGGCTGCGGGAACTGAACGCCCACCGGCGAGACATGGGTGTTGGAGGTCAGGGTGGGGATCAGCTTGCCGGTGAGTTTGGCCATGGCGGAGCCCGGCTTGTGGCTGGTGGGGTCCACCACCACGCCGCGGGTGTAGCGCGGCATGGGCTTGAACTTCATGTCGGAGAAGTAGGACTTCACCTGGGGCAGGAGGTTCAGGCCTGCGGCGATCGCGTCGCGTGACGCCACGAGAGCAGGGTTGGTGACCTTGATGACGTTGCCCAGGGTGAGGGACAGGTCAATTATGGCCTTGGCATGGTCCCGGCGTTCGACGTCGTACGTGTCCAGGAGGTCATCGCTCGCCTGGCCGCGGAGGATGGTGGCGAGCTTCCAGGCCAGGTTGGTGGCGTCACGGACGCCGGAGTTCCAGCCCTGGCCCATCCATACCGGCATGAGGTGGGCAGCGTCGCCGGCGATCAGCACCTTGTCGCGGCGGAAGGAGCTGGCGATCCGCGCGTGGTGGGTGTAGACACGGCGGCGGATGAAGTCCAGGCCTGCGGGGTCCGGGTCGTGCTCGGCGAGCAGGGCATTGACGAAGTCCGGGTCTGTCAACATGGCGTCGGTTTCGCCGTCGAACAGCATGAATTCCCAGCGGCGGATGGCGTGCGGCAGGCCGATGGAGACGTAGGGGCGTTTCGGGTCGGCGCCCAGGAAGACGTTGGGGGTGCCCAGCGGATCGTTGTTGACGTCTACCACCAGCCAGCGAGTGGAGGGGATTGGCCGTCGAACTGGACGCCCATCCAGAGCCGGGTGGCGGACCGTCCGCCTTCACAGCCCACCACATACCTGGCGTGGATCTGCTTCAGGCTGGTCTCGCCGTCGCGGTCCTTGACCGTGGCCAGGACGCCGTCGGCAGTTTCGCGCACGAGAGAACTTCATGGTTGAACCTGACGTCCACCGTGGAGTGCCGGGACAGGCCCTCAAGCATCGCCTGATCCACCAGGGGCTGGATGAAGGCGTTCTTGCGTGGCCAGCCGAATTCGTCGGTGGTCGGGGCGTTGTGGGTCAGGACCCGGCCCTTGCCATTGACGAGCCGCATGATGTGCTGGGGCGTGGTGTGTGGCAGGACGCTCCCGCTGAGCCCGGCCGCCTGGACCGAGCGCAGCGATTCATCATCGATCCCCGCCCCGCGCGGGTAGTCGATCAGCTCCGGCAGTGCCTCGAGCAGGGTCACGTTCTGGCCGTAGGTGCCCAAAAGGTTGGTCAGCATCAGGCCGACGGGGCCGGTGCCGATCACCAGTACGTCGGTGTCAAACTCCATGATCATTCTCTGTTCTCTGTCAGTACAAAAGGTGTCAGTACAAAAGTGTCAGTGCGAAACTGCCGGCCAGTTGCTCAGCGGGCGAGTATGAAGTCGAGGAAGATGCGGTTGAAGGTTTTCGGGTCTTCGTACTGGGGCCAGTGGCCACAGTTCTCCATCACGGCGAGTTCGCCATTGGGAATGAGCCCGGCGATGCGCCGGCCTTCATCCACGGGGCCGGAGGGGTGGTCCACAGGACCAGTGCCGGCGCCTTGATCTGGCCCAGCGCCTCATCGGTGAGCATGTTGCGTTTGCGGGTCTCAAGGTCCTGCAGGGCCATGTTGGCCTGGCAGGCTTTGAGCCAGTCGGGCTGCTCGAAGATGGCCTGGCGGGTCCGGATGAGGTCAGGGGTGACCATGGACGGATCGGCCATGAGTCATTCGAGCCGGGTCTTGACCCGCTCCCAGGACGGGTCCTTGGCCGCTTCCATGGACAGCGTGTACAGCCGTTCCATCACCACCGGGTTGGCCATGGTTCCGCCCATGGTGTTCAGCAGGATGCGTTCCACCTTTTCCGGGTAGTCGATGGCGAACTGGGCGGTAACCCAGCCGCCCAAGGACTCCCCGGTGAGGTAGGCCTTTGCGACGCCGAGGGCGTCCATAACGCCCAGGAGCTGGTCGATGTAGTGCTTGATCTCGAGCGGGTGGTCCGGCTTGGCGCTGTAGCCGTGTCCGATGAAGTCGATGGCCCACACGTCAAAGTGCTCCGAGAGTGCCTTGAGGTTGCGGACGTATGGCAATGAGTGTGGGCTTGGACGAGTCACCGGCGTGCAGGTACCGCGTGCTGTATGGCCCGGCCTGAAGGCAGCCCTGGCTGAACTCGGTCTGGGCCAGGTCCGACCCGACGCTGGTGTACGGGCTGCTCGTCATCGAATCTCCAACAATTGTAAATAACGCTCACTCATAAGCGATAAATGCACTTCCTAGCTCATATCACATCACGCAGCGGAAGGTCCGTCAATGCCAGGGACACTGCGGAGGGCTGCGACCGGCACCGGGCCCTCCGGGCCACTGCGGACTAAGCCAAGCGGCTGGCTATGCGGTCCGCTGCCGCAGTGATGGCCGGAACGGCACTCTCGGCCAGTTCCTTGCGATTGGTAATGAGGTTGACGCAGGCAGCACTGGCCCACGCCTTCCCCTGGATTGGGGCCGCAAGCCCGAACATATTCGGCTCAACTTCCCCGTACGTCAGGGCATAGCCCTTCTCGCGTGCCTGGCGCACCGGATCCGGGTCCTGGCAGGTGGGGGCAGCGCAGGAGCTGATGGCGTGGCCTGCGGCTCCGCGGTTCAGCGGATGGCGGCTGCCCTCGCTGAAGGAGATCCGGTAGGCGAGATTTCGGGGCTCGACGACAGCCAGCGCCACTGCATCCTGCCCCTCCCGGACCAGCAGGGAAACCGTCTGCTGGAGCTGGTCAGCCAATTCTGTCAGAACCGGCAGTG
>JBDTQQ010000249.1:0-4650 GCA_039932075.1 Pseudarthrobacter sp.
GGATCGGCCCCGGCGGAGGCGAGCCGACCAACTTCTTCCGCGGCATCCTGCAGGCCGCCATCCGGCGCGAGGAAGCGGTGATCCCTGCGATGTCGATGGAATGGGTCTACTCGAAAGACGCCGCAGCGGCCACGGATCCCGGCTCAGACACCTTGCGCGAGCTCATCGAGCGTGCCATCGCAGTCAAGGCAAAAGTGGTCTCGGAAGACCTGAAGGAATCCGGGCTGCGCGAAATCCTGAATTACGGCCACACCCTGGGCCACGCCATTGAACTGGTGGAGCGCTACTCCTGGCGGCACGGCGCAGCCGTATCCGTGGGCATGATGTTCGCAGCCGAGCTTGCCCGCAGCGTGGGACGCCTCAGCGACGCCGACGCCGACCGCCACCGCACCATCCTCGAAACCCTGGGCCTCCCGGTGACGTACCGGAAGGACCGCTGGCAGGGGCTGCTGGACGGCATGCGTCGAGACAAGAAATCGCGCGGGGACCTACTCCGCTTTGTGGTCCTTGACGGCATTGCCAAGCCGGGCATCCTGGATGTGCCGGACACGTCGCTGCTCTTCGCCGCCTACCAGGAAATCGCCTCCTGATGCAGGGCGACCTGGCAGGTACCAGCGACTGGCCCGAGGCAGGTTTTCCCGGGATCCGGATCAACCCGCTGACCTTGCTGCCCGAAATAGTCAATGCGGACGCCTGCAGCGCGGCCCTCGCAGGGTCCACCGACCCTGCGGACCACATCTTTGTCCTGATTGTGCAAGGGCACGCTGCCGAGGCAGCCGAGCTGCTCGCGGAAGCACGGTTCAAGGACCCCGAGTCGTTCAGGCTGAGGGCATTCGAGGCCGAGGTACTGCGTGTATCGCACCGTTCGGACCGGGCCCTTGAGCTCTTCAAGCAACTGCTCGCCGAATTCCAGGGAACCGAACGTGAAGCCCTGGTGCTGCAGTACATAGGGAAGGTGCAGTATGCGTCCGGCCACATTTCCGCAGCCGTGGAAGCCTTCGCCCGGGCTTTGGATCTGCGCGTGGCGCAGTCCGCTGACGCCGCCCTGATCTACTCCTCCACGGTGGCTCTCCAGCGGGCCCGCGACGTTTTGGACCACGCCTGCTGAGAGGCCAGCGGCCGCGGAACGCAAGCCGCCCCCGTTTTACCGGTAGAATAGTTTTTGGATTTTTGACAAACACGCGTTGGCGGGCCTCCCGGCTTGGCTGATCGGCATAGAACGTCTGACAACTCACCGGACTGAAGAAACCAAAGGAAACCAGTGGCAACCACTAACGACATCAAGAACGGAACGGTCCTCAAGCTCGAGGGCCAGCTCTGGAACATCATCGAATTCCAGCACGTCAAGCCCGGCAAGGGTGGAGCCTTCGTACGAACCAAGATGCGGAACGTGATGTCCGGCAAGGTTGTGGACAAGACGTTCAACGCCGGCCTTAAGATCGAAACCGCCACGGTTGACCGCCGCGATTACCAGTACCTGTACCAGGACGGTGCCGACTTCGTGTTTATGGACACCTCCGACTTCGACCAGATCACCGTCTCCGGTGCAACGGTGGGCGACGCCACCAACTTCATGCTGGAGAACCAGATGGTCAACATCGCCATCCACGAAGGCAACCCGCTGTACATCGAACTTCCGCCCAGCGTTGTCCTGGAGATCACCTACACCGAACCTGGCCTGCAGGGTGACCGCTCCTCCGCCGGCACCAAGCCTGCAACCTTGGAAACGGGCTACGAGATCCAGGTTCCGCTGTTCGTCGAGAACAATACCAAGGTCAAGGTTGACACTCGCGACGGAAGCTACCTGGGCCGGGTCAGCGAGTAGTGAGCGCCCGCGGTAAGGCCCGAAACCGGGCGCTTGATGTACTTTTCGAAGCTGAGCAACGCTCGGTTTCGGCCTTTGACGTGCTGCGGGCGCGGCGGGAAAAGACCGATCAGATCATCAACCCGTACACGCTCGAAATCGTGGAGGGCGTTGTCTCGCAGCAGACCGCCATCGACGAATTCCTGGAAACCTATTCCCAGGGCTGGACGTTGGAGCGGATGCCTTCGGTGGACCGCGTCATCCTGCGGATCGGCACCTGGGAACTGCTCTACAACGATGACGTCCCCGACGGCGTCGCCGTCAGCGAGGCAGTGGCCCTCGCGAAAACGCTCTCAACTGACGAGTCGCCGTCGTTCATCAACGGCCTCCTGGGACGCCTGCAGCAGTTGAAGCCCTCGCTGCTCGCCTGACGCCCTTTCTTCAAAGGCGTAAAACCACAAAGGGACCAGTAACCACCGTTTGGTGGCCGCTGGTCCCTTCTGCGTGGGCATGCCCGTTTCAGCCCGCGACGGCGGCGCGCAGCGTCAGTATTCGCTGCAGTTGTTGCTTCTCCTCGGCCTGGTGCAGCTGAACGTCCCTGCCACTGAGGATTCGCTGGCGGATAAATGCCAGTTGGGTGGCGGCGTGCAGGAATGCTTTCATCTGCGGCCGGCGGTGGTAGCCGGCCGCCCAATGCAGCGCCGTTCGCCTCCCGCGGGGTGTTGCCAGCAGTTCCACCTCAGCGGGACTGAACCAGCCGGCGGCGGAGTACTCCATGAGCCGCTGGCGCGTCAGCCTGTTTTCTGCCACGCGCAGCAGGATGATCCCCACCACCGCCAGCACGAAAATGGGCACCTGGATGAAGACATACTCGGCCAGGAATCCCGCTCCCATGCTGTTCCACCGGTTATGGAGCAGCATCGCCGGGATCAGGCCGATGAAGAATGCCAGCACGGAGGCTCCGGAGTGCCAGCGCCGGGCGGCGAAACCCATGATGAGGCCTGTAGTCCCGGTGAAGATGGCATGCGCGAACGGCGACATCACGCCGCGGAGCAGGAAGACCTGGGCCAGGCCGGTAGCCGGGCTGGCGGACTCGGCAATGGACCGGCCGAAGTAGAGGATGTTCTCGGTGAACGCGAAGCCGCCGGCGATGGTGAACGCGAACACCACGCCGTCCACCGGGCCGTCGAAGTGCTTCCGGGCGAGGAGCAGGAGCAGCAGCAGGCCCAAAGACTTGGCGAATTCCTCCACAACAGGTGCCTGGACGGTGGCCATGTAGGTCTGCAGATCAGCGGCGTCACTGAATTGGAAGGTCAGGGCGAAGAACGGCTGGATCAGGAGCGTGACGGCGACGGACACTGCTGCGCCCCAGCTGAAGGCAAAGAAGAGGAGCCGTTTGGGCTCCGGTTCCCACCGGTCGATGGCGTGCACTGTCAGGACGACCGCGGACAACGGAATCAGCGAGACGACAAAGCCCACGATGAAGCCGCCCACGCCGGTGCTCGCAACCAGGAAGGGCACCACCAGCAGGAGGCTCAGGAAAGCGAGGGCTGCGCCGCCCACAGTGAGGGCCAGCAGGCCGGCGGACCGCATGCCTGCGCCGTCGGGACCGGGCTCGGGAGGACCCAGGGCGGGCAGGGGAGCAGCATAGGTGCCAGGCGCCGGCCGATAGTACTCCGGCTCGATCCGTCCCATCCAGCTGGGGTTCGCCTGCCCGGGGAAGGGGCCCTGGGGTCCGGCGGGTCTCCCGGCCTGGCCGGGACCTCGCTGATAAGGGTTGGTGGACATACAGGAAAGCCTAGTGCCCGGCGCCAGTGTGGTAATTTTGAACCGCACATGATCCTTTTTTAATTCCGTCCCGTGAGGCGGGGAAAGGGGAGACGAGCGTTGACTTCTGCTCCAGAAGCACCGGTTCCGGCCAAGGTTGTACTCACCCGTGTAGTACTGAACCAGGCGGACATCGACCGTGCACTCACTCGTATCGCCCATGAAATTCTCGAGTCCAACAAGGGCTCCCGGGACCTGGTCCTGCTGGGTATTCCGCGGCGCGGTTATCCGCTGGCACTTCGACTGGCACAAAAGATTGCAGCGGCGGACCCCACCGTTGATGCCGCGGAAATTGTTGGTCAGTTGGATGTGACCATGTTCCGTGACGACCTTTCACACCAGCCCACCAGGCCGCCGTACCCCACCCAACTCCCGCGTACGGGAATCGACAACAAGGTTGTGGTGCTCATTGATGACGTCCTGTATTCAGGCCGGACCATCCGGGCTGCCCTGGACGCCATCATCGACCTCGGCCGCCCCCGGATCGTCAGGCTCGCTGTGCTGATCGACCGTGGCCACCGCGAACTTCCCATCCGGGCCGACCATGTGGGGAAGAACCTTCCCACCTCGTCCGCCGAGAAGGTCAGGGTCCGCCTGGAAGAAACAGACACCACTGCCGACGGCGCCAAGGTCAACGAAGTGGTCATTGAGGGCGGCCTGTGAAACACCTGCTCTCTACTGAAGACCTCAGCCTCAGCAACGCCATCCGCATCCTCGACACCGCCGAAGAGATGGCGGCCGTGGGGGACCGCGAGGTGAAGAAGCTCCCGGCCCTCCGCGGCCGCACGGTGGTGAACCTTTTCTTCGAGGACTCCACCCGTACGCGGATCTCCTTCGAAGCCGCCGCCAAACGGCTGTCCGCGGACGTCATCAACTTCGCCGCCAAGGGCTCCTCCGTCTCCAAGGGCGAATCCCTCAAGGACACAGCCCAGACGCTGGCAGCGATGGGTGCCGACGCCGTCGTGATTCGCCACTGGGCTTCAGGCGCACCGCACCGGCTGGCCGCCACCGACTGGATT
>JBDTQQ010000250.1:0-4642 GCA_039932075.1 Pseudarthrobacter sp.
GAGGTCATCGACGCCCGGCTGGGTGGCCACCAGGCCAGCCACGACGGCTACGAGCCGGACCTTTAGGTTGCCGGGGCGGTGCCGCCGCTGAGCCGGTACCCTTAACAGGTGAGTTTGACCATTCCTTCCCCCGCATCCGGCACCGTCCCTTCCGCAGCCTCTGGCGCACAGCACGCCACAGCTGCGCCGCAGCCCACAGGCGCACCGCTGCCCCGCACCTATCAGGTGCGCACCTTCGGCTGCCAGATGAACGTCCATGATTCGGAGCGGATGGCCGGCATGCTCGAGGCCGCAGGCTACGTAGCGGCCGAGGGTGAGCAGGCCGACGTTGTGGTGTTCAACACCTGCGCGGTGCGGGAGAACGCGGACAACAAGCTCTACGGCAACCTGGGAATGCTGGCGCCGGTGAAGGCGGCCAACCCGGGGATGCAGATCGCCGTGGGCGGCTGCCTGGCCCAAAAGGACCGCGAGACCATCCTCAAGAAGGCTCCCTGGGTGGACGCCGTGTTCGGCACCCATAACGTGGGAGCGCTCCCGGCGCTGCTGGACAGGGCCCGGCACAACAACGAGGCACAGTTGGAGATCCTCGAATCCCTCGACGTTTTCCCCTCCACGCTGCCCACCAAGCGGGATTCGGTCTACTCAGGATGGGTCTCTATTTCGGTAGGCTGCAACAACACCTGCACGTTCTGTATCGTTCCGGCCCTGCGCGGCAAGGAGAAAGACCGCCGCCCCGGTGACATCCTGGCTGAAATCCAGGCACTCGTGGACGATGGTGCGATTGAAGTGACACTCCTCGGGCAGAACGTCAACTCCTACGGCGTGGAATTCGGGGACCGGCAGGCCTTTTCGAAGCTCCTGCGCGCCTGCGGCCAAATAGAAGGCCTGGAAAGGGTTCGGTTCACCAGCCCGCACCCGGCCGCCTTCACGGACGACGTCATTGACGCGATGGCCGAAACACCCAACGTCATGCCGCAGCTGCACATGCCGCTTCAGTCCGGATCGGACAAGGTCCTGAAGGACATGAAGCGGTCCTACCGGTCCACCAAGTTCCTCGGCATCCTGGACAAGGTCCGGGAAAAGATCCCGCACGCCGCCATTTCCACCGATATCATCGTGGGTTTCCCGGGTGAGACGGAGGAGGACTTCCAGGCCACCCTTGATGTGGTGGAGAAATCACGCTTCGCCACCGCCTTCACGTTCCAGTACTCCAAGCGGCCGGGCACCCCCGCTGCGGACCTGCCCGATCAGCTGCCCAAGTCCGTAGTCCAGGAGCGCTTCGAACGCCTGACCGCCCTGCAGGACAGGATTGCCGCCGAAGAAAACGCCAAGCAGCTGGGCTGGCGTGTGGAGGTCATGGTCACTGCCCAGGCCGGCCGGAAGTCTGAAGAAACCCACCGGCTCTCCGGCCGTTCCCAGGACCAGCGGCTGGTGCACTTCTCGGTGCCCGAAGGTGCCGAGTCGCCACGCCCCGGAGACCTGGTCACTGTCACCATTACGGAGGCCGCCGCCTTCCACCTCGTCGCGGACCCTGCGCTGCATGACTACAGCCTGCGCCGGTCCCGGGCCGGGGATGCCTGGGACAGGTCGCAGGCCGACTCGTGCGGTGCTCCCGCACCGGGCGCCGCAGGTGGCGCGGGCGGTGGCCGGACCGGGGTCTCACTGGGCATGCCCACGCTCCCGGCCCGGAGCCGCTGACCGGTGGCCCAGCCCCCGGTCATCGCAGTAGTTGGTCCCACCGGCTCAGGTAAGTCCGATCTTGCGGTCAGCCTTGCACTTGAGCTGGATGGCGAGGTGGTCAATGCCGATGCCATGCAGTTCTACCGGGGCATGGACATTGGCACCGCCAAGATCACCCTGGCGGAACGCCGGGGAGTACCGCATCACTTGCTGGATACCCTGGACGTCACCGAGGAAGCCAGCGTTTCCGACTTCCAGCAGCAGGCCAGGGAGGTCATCAGCGGCATCCACGCCCGCGGCAAGCGGGCCATCCTGGCTGGCGGATCCGGTCTCTACGTGCGGGCAGCCCTGGACGTTCTTGAGTTCCCGGGTACCGACCCCGTAGTGCGCCGCAACCTGGAAGCCGAGCTCGAGCAATCCGGACCAGAGGCACTCCTCGCCCGGCTCCGAAAAGTGGATCCCGTCTCCGCCGGCCGGGTCAGCGATGCCAGACGCATCATCAGGGCCCTGGAGGTGCATCAGCTGACCGGCCGGCCCTTCAGTTCCTTTATGCCCCAGCGGGAGTACTTCCAGCCGGCAGTGCAGATCGGGCTGGCCGTGGACCGCGAAGCACTCCGTGAGCGGCTGGGCCTGCGCGTCCAGAAGATGGTGGAAGGCGGCCTGCTGGCGGAAGTGCGCCGACTGGATGCGGCAGGACTGCGCAGCGGCAAAACCGCGCCCCGGGCACTGGGCTATGCGCAGTTCCTCAAGGTGCTCGACGGCGTCTCAACCGTCGCGGAGGCAACCGAGGACACCATCGTGGCCACACGGCAATTCGCCCGGCGCCAACTGACCTGGTTCCGGGCGGATCCCCGCATCAGCTGGCTGGACTGGCAGGCCCCGGACCTGACCGCGCAGGCCGCGGCAGTGTGTAAGTTTTAGCCGATGAATCTCCGGCCGGTAACCTAGGAGCATGGACGCAACCCCCGCAGAGACCATCGAGCCCGCCTTCCGTTCGCTGGGCGGACTTCGCTTCTCCAAGGGCCACGGCACGGGCAACGACTTTGTGCTGATCGCCGATCCTGACGGCGTCCACACCATCGACGCCGGGCAGGTTGCCGCCCTGTGCGACCGGCATCGCGGCATCGGCGGCGACGGCCTGATCAGGGCCGTTCCGTCCCGCTACCTCTCCGAAGGCCGCGAACTGCTTCAAACCAGCCCCGAGGCGGAATGGTTCATGGACTACCGGAACGGTGACGGGTCCCTCTCGGAAATGTGCGGCAACGGTGTCCGCGTATTTGTTCACTTCCTGCGTGCCGAAGGCTTGGTTGACCTGCCCGACGGCGGCTCGCTTACCATCGGCACGCGCGGCGGCCCCAAGACAGTTGTCCGGACAGGCGACGGCTACGCCGTGGATATGGGGCCGTGGGAGTTCATTTTCCCCGGGGAAGCCACTGCCAAGGCCATGGATTCCCTCGTGACCGCGGACGGCCTGGAAGTTCCCCGGCCGGCGCTGTCAGTCAGCATGGGCAATCCGCACACTGTGGTGGCCCTGGCGGAACTGTCTGAGCTGGAAGCCACCAGGCTCTTCACCGCGCCGCTGGTGGATCCGCTGCCCGCCAACGGCACCAATGTCGAATTTGTGGTGCCCGCCGAACCGATGGTCCACGACGGCGTGGGCACCGTCACTATGCGCGTCCACGAACGGGGCGTCGGCGAGACCCAGTCCTGCGGCACGGGCGCCTGCGCTGCAGCGGTGGCTACCCGGCACTGGGCAGGGGCCGAGGCGCCGGACTCCTGGCTGGTTAACGTGCCTGGCGGGGTAGTCGGGGTCAAGTTCTTCGTGGGGGCAGCAGGCCACGAGCACGTGGAGCTCAGCGGCCCCGCCGTGATTGTGGCTAGTGGGACGCTTTCCTGACCCGCAGGATCCGGAAGGACTTTGCCGTGCTTTCGCGGGTGACGGTGAACGACTTGTCCAGCTCGGCGGACAGCCAGCGCTGAAGCGAGTCCGAACCAAGGTTTTTCTGCACCACCAGCCACGCTGAGCCGCCGGGTGCCAGCCGGGGCAGCCACAGCATGAGCAGGCTGTGCAGTTCGTCCTTGCCGATCCGGATGGGCGGATTGGACCAGATGGTATCGAAGCGCAGGTCCGGGTCCACCGCGTCAGGGGTGCTGGCCGCCACGTTCCCCAGCCCCAGCAGGGCCGCATTTTCATTGGTCAGCGTGATGCAGCGTTCGTTGACATCAACGGCGTAAACCCGGGCATGGGGAGCCCGCAGGGCAAGCGTCAGAGTTATGGGTCCCCAGCCGCAGCCGATGTCCAGAAGGTTTCCGGTGGGCGAAGGCGCCGGGACTTCAGTAAGGAGGACCGCTGTTCCCTTGTCGATGCCGTCCGGGCTGAAGATTCCTGCTGACGTCTGCAGCGTGCGCATTGCGCCGGCCAGTTCCACCGTCAGGGGCTTACGGGTGAACGGCCCGGCGGGCGATGCGCTGAAATAGTGTGCGGACTCCATAACTGGCCAGATTAGTTTGCCGCGCAGGACAAAGCGAAACGGACAAGGGAAAACCGCAGCCACCGGTTCTGCTAATCTTGAATCCATGTTCTTGATCTTCGAGTAGCCGGCACGGGCCTGTGCTTTCCAAAGCCGCCCGTCCGAAGCCCGTGCCCCACAGCGATGCAGGTATCAACCTTCCGTCTGTGCGCCACAGGACAGGTCTTCCAGAGCTGTCCTGCCGCAGGGCCACACTCGAGTGATCGGCCCCGCGCCGGTCCCTTTTTCCGAGATTTCCTGCGCCACTTCCCTCACTCCATGCATCAGCCGTGATGCGACCCACCCTGCGCGCCACCGCTTTGACCGGGGCTAAGCGCAGACCAGGAGGCCCGGATGACTGTAAGCCGTCAGCCCAGCGCGAATACTTCACCAGATACCAACAAACGGCACTATTCTGAAAATGCCGAATCTTCAAAGGAGACCATGACCAG
>JBDTQQ010000251.1:0-4635 GCA_039932075.1 Pseudarthrobacter sp.
AGCAGGTCGATGCGCTCGCGGGCGGTGTTCTTGCCGCGGGCATGCTGCTTCTCGATGGCTTCGGGGCCGGACGGCTGCTCTGCACGGGCCTGGCGGTCGCGGAAGTCGGCGATTTTTCCCGCTGTCGTGGTCAGGTCGTGGCTCATCAAGTGTCTCCGGCTCTGTAGCAGATTGGTGCTGTAACAAATTGGTGCTGCGTCTCGGTGCTGGCTGGCAGGTCGCTTGGGCGGACTTAAGTAGCTTCCGCACAAAGGACGAACCCTGCTGGCAAGTCTAATGACGCATTTGCGGAGGACAGCTGTAGAAACCCTACAATTTTCGGGCACATGAACCCACCATGCCGTATGTTACTCACCGGTAACATATCTCGACTACAGTGGAGGCCATGACTTCCAGCAATGAGGCAAGGTCCACCGCCGTATCGCCGTACCAGCCCACTGGTTCCCTTCGGGGGCGTACCATCCTGATGTCCGGCGGCAGCCGCGGCATCGGCCTTGCCATCGCCACCCGTGCCGCCCGGGACGGTGCCAACATTGTGCTGTTGGCCAAGACCGGCGAGCCCCATGCCACACTCGCGGGCACTGTCCACAGCGCAGCCCAACAGATTGAGGCGGCCGGCGGCCAGGCGCTAGCCATCGTGGGCGACGTGCGCCGCGACGAGGACGTGGAAGGTGACGCGGCGGCCGCCGTCGAGCGCTTCGGCGGTATCGATGTGGTCCTGAACAATGCCTCCGCCATCGATCTGTCCACTACGGACAACGTCGATATGAAGCGCTACGACCTGATGCAGGACATTAACGTGCGCGGGACGTTCCTGCTGTCCAAACTGGCGCTGCCGGCACTGCGTAAATCGGACAACGCCCACATCCTCACCCTCTCACCGCCCCTGAACCTGGACCCCAAATGGGCCGGCCGGCACCTTGCCTACACGATGGCAAAATATGGCATGAGCCTGACCACCCTGGGTCTGGCCGAGGAACTCAAGGCAGACGGGATCAGGGTCAACTCCCTCTGGCCGTGCACGCTGATCGACACCGCCGCCATCCGGAATATGCCCGGTGGCCGGGCCATGGTGCAGGCTGCCCGTGGGCCCCAGATCATGGCTGATGCCGCCCATGCGATCCTGACCGGCAGCAATCTTGCCGGTAGCTCACCCGCTAGCCCGGCGGCCGGCGGGCGGGCGCCCAGCGGGAACTTCTACACGGATGAGCAGGTGCTGGCGGCGGCAGGAGTCACCGACTTCCGGACCTACAGCCTCGGAGCAGCCGAGGACCAGCTCGTGCCGGACATCTTCCTCTAGAGGACAGCCCGGTCAGGTGCTTGGGGTCATGTGCTTGGGGTCATGTGCTCGCCGGAACAGCCGCCGGAGGCGCGTGAGTCGATAGGATTCAATCATGGCTGACTCACACACCCCCGGAAGTCCGTTGAACCGCGCGGCCCTGGCGGACCAGGACTTTCTGGCCGCCACCGGCATCGCGAAACTGGTTGTGGTGGACTCCACCGGATCCACCAACGCGGACCTCCTGCGGGCAGTGACCGTTGAGGCGAAAGAGTGGCCTGACTTGTCGGTGCTGACCGCCGAGTACCAGACTGCAGCCCGGGGCAGGCTGGACCGGAGCTGGGAAGCGCCGCCACTGAGTTCGGTGTCCGTTTCCATCGTCCTGCGGCCCATGAACGCCGAGGGCAGGCCGCTGCCCACCCATACCTATTCGTGGCTGTCGCTGCTTGCCGCGCTGGCTCTGCGGGAGACGCTGCTGGAGACGGCCGGCATCCCCGCTGAGCTTAAGTGGCCCAACGACGTCCTGGTCCGAGGCCGCAAGATCGCCGGGATCCTGGCGCAAATGGGTCCCATGGGCGACGGTTCAGTGCCGGCGGTGGTCCTCGGGACCGGCCTTAACGTGACGTTGACGGCGGCGGAACTGCCGGTGCCCACGGCCACCTCCGTCGCGCTTGAGCAGCCGCTGACCGATGACCGGACCCAACTGCTCAAGAGCTACCTGGCGAACTTCGCCCGGCTCTACCGAAGTTTCTGCAATGCCGACGGCGACCCCACCGCCGGGCTGGCGGGTGGACCTTCCCTCCACAAACGGGTGGAGTCCGTGATGGTCACGCTGGGCAAGCAGGTGCGCGCGCAACTGCCGGGGGACCACGAGATCATCGGCCACGCAACCAGGCTCGACGAGTACGGTTCCCTCCTCGTAGTGGATCAGGACGCCAGGGAACACGTGGTGACCGCCGGTGATGTGGTCCACCTGCGCCCCTGGACCCCGCCCGGCCAGGGCACCGAAGGCGGTTATGCGTAAAGGCCTCGTGCCGGGCGAGCAGGTCATTACCATCACACGTCCGCAGCCGAGGAAACTGGCCGGCCCGGCCGCAGCCTTCATCGCCGCACCGGCCGCTGCTGCCTTCGCCAGCGCCTGGACCCTGCGGGGCGAGGCCACCCGGGTGGTGCCGGGTATCTCCGCGGATTGGGCACCATGGATCGTCCTTGTATGCGTCCTTGCCGCCGCATGGATATGGTTGGCATATTGCCTGCCGCGGCTGCTGCGCTGGCAGGGAACCCGGTACATACTCACCAGCCGGCGGATTGTTGCCCGCTACGGCATGGTGCGGCGCCGGGACGAACAGGTCAATCTCGGCTCCGTCCGCAACGTGACGGTCCACCAGTCGGTGTTGCAGCGCATATTGCACTCCGGGAATATATCCTTGGAAACCGGGTACCAAAGCGTGGTGACCATTCAGGACGTCCCGGAAGCGGCACGGTTTCGGGATTTCGTGCTGGATGCCGTTGCCGAGTTGCCTGCGGGCAGGGACCCGGAGACCGATGAACTGCCGGACTATGCAGACGACGGATTGCCGTGGGAGTTGAGAGAAGGTGGACACGATGAACGATGAGGACCAACAGGACCAGCAGGCCCTGCCGGCCCGCGCAGCCGAAAGTGCCCACCCGCCAACAGGCGCAATGTCTGCTGAACGGCTCGCCGCCAAAGCGCTTGAGGCCAAGCTGCTGGGCGGCGAACGCAAGCTGCGGCGCCGTGAGGTGGCTGCCGGGGCAGGGTTGTCGCTCCTGTCTGCGCGGAAGCTCTGGCGCGCGCTGGGCTTCCCGAACTTCGGTGACGACGACGTCGCGTTCACCGAACGGGACCAGGCTGCGCTGTCCACGGTGGTGGACCTGGTCCGCGCCGGAGTCCTGACCGAAGAAGCCGCAATCTCGGTAACCCGGGCCATCGGTCAGATGACTGACCGGATGGTGGTTTGGCAGATCGAGGCCCTGGTTGAGGACATGGTCCACGAGCAGGGTGTCACGGACGCTGTGGCACGCAAACGCCTGGTCAACGAACTGCCGGCGCTGCTCGACGCGCTGGAACACATGCTTGTCTACTCGTGGCGGCGGCAGCTCAATGCCGGCGTCCAGCGGCTGGCTGTCCGCGCCGAAGCCGGCCTGCAGGCCAGCGAAGAGGGCCGCGAAGGCGACGAGGATGATGCGCCCCTGCCGCTGGCTCGCGCCGTCGGTTTCGCCGACCTGGTGTCCTATACAAGCCTCTCCCGCCGGATGAATGAAAAGACGCTCGCCCGCCTGGTCCAGCGCTTCGAGAACAAATGCGCCGAGATCATCTCCGTAGGCGGTGGCCGGCTGGTCAAGACCGTTGGCGACGAAGTCCTCTATATCGCCGAGACGCCTGCTGCCGGGGCCGAAATCTCACTGGCCCTGGCCCGCGCCTTCACCGAGGACGAGATCCTCCCGGAGGCGAGGGTGGCGATGGTCTGGGGCCGGATACTCTCCAGGCTGGGTGACATTTACGGGCCCACCGTCAACCTGGCCGCCCGGCTCACTACCCTTGCCGATCCGGGGACAGTCCTGATCGACTCCATGACGGCTTCGGCACTGGAACACGACGAACGCTTTGTCCTGGTTCCTCAGCCCGCCGAAAATGTACGCGGCTTCGGCGAAATCCACCCCGTGCTGCTGGCGCGCGGCGAGGGCAAGGGCCTGGTAGTCGACTAAGCCGCCTCCCGTGAGGGGCGGTCCCATATGCCGACCTGCGGATTTATCCAGTTGTTGGCCAATCACGCTATAGTCATTCTTGGCAGCTGCGGGGCCTGCGGCACATGCAACGGGCGCCGGACCTCGATGCAGGCTATATCAGCAATAATCCGGCGTCTCCACGGGGAGTGGCGGAGGCGGCCCATGGTGGCTATCACAGGCAATTTTGCTGCGGCACGGCAGCAGTAATTTCGGGGGAATAGTAAAGCTGTGACAAGTCTGCTGGGGAAGCTTGGTCTCAAGGGGCGCCATAACAAGTTGGTCACGGGGTCGGCTTTTGCTGCCGTCGGTGCCGTGTTGGTTGCTGGTGCGATCATTTATCCGGGGTTTAAGACCACTGAGGTGGAGTTGAACGACGGCGGGGTGTGGGTTGTCAGTAAGTCCAATAACGCGGTGGGTCGGCTGAATTATCCGTCGCGGGTCCTCGATGGTGCGGTGACCCCGGCGAGCACCACTTTTGACATTCTGCAGAACGCGGGGGATGTGTTTGTGGATGATGAGACGGGTTCGACGCTGAACCAGGTTTCTCCTGCGAACATGCGCCTGGGCGGGGATAAGCAGCTGCCGGGCTCCGCGGACGTCAGCTTTGG
>JBDTQQ010000252.1:0-4622 GCA_039932075.1 Pseudarthrobacter sp.
GACCACTGCCGGCATACCGGGCTGGACCACGTCCGGAAGCTTGGCAGTGTGGTCTCCCAGCGCCTTCACCGTGATCCGGATGTCCTTGCCGCCTGGAGCGCCCGAAATCGAGAACGGATGCCGCTGCCAGCCGTCCTTCGTTTCCAGGTAGATCATGGCGAACTGGCCGGGCCTGAATACCAGCGGCTTCCCCAGCGGCAACAGGAGCACATCTACCAGTCCCGGCGCCACGGGGCTGACCTCTTGAACCTGGTAGTCGTGATGCGGAAGGAAGTGCCGGGCCAGGACTTCACGGTAGGCATAAAACGCCAATCCGACGCCGCCGATCACCACGTAGCTCCAACGCAGCACCGGCGTTGAGTCGAAGGCTGTAGCGTCCAGCAGCCCGTGCAGGAAGCCGGCGGCCACGAACAGGCCTGTCAGACGGTGAAAACCACGCCACCGTTCGTAACCGCCGAGGACACGGGTGACCAGCAGCACCGGCCACGTCTTGCGGGCACGCAGCACAACACCGTGAAAAGCCCCGGGCAGCATGGTGCGCCAACGCGGCAGGATGGCCCAGACGATCAAGGCGGCCAGCCCTATGGCGGCCGGAACGGCCAGCGCTTTACCCAGGCTCGTGGCGTCCGGGTTGGAAGCGAATTCGATGTGAGGCAGCAAGAGCACCGTGCCGGCAATAGCGAGCCTTCGGTGCCAGATAGCCGCGTAATCAATGCCGCCAAAGATTTGCTCGACGTGCGGCAGAGTGCTGATCAGCACAAGCGCGATGGACATGAGAAGGATGGATTCCCCGCCGAACAGCTGGCCGAGGTGGCGCGGCAAAGGCTCCCCCGGCGGGCGCGCAAGCACCCAGAGCGCCCCGTATCCCGCAGCGAGAAGCCCGATTGCCAGAGGACCCAGCAGCCGCATGGGTATCCCGGATACTGATGTGCGCCTCTGTTGGTCCTCCATATGAGCGTCGGGCACTTCTAGGGCTCCTTACTAATCAAGAGTTCGTGAGCGCCTGCCGCTGCGGAACCCAATGACTCCACGACGGCGGCGGTCCGCTGCCTGGTGGCAGCGTCGGCTTCTGCAGTTGCGCAGACGCCCTGCGGTGCATCCGAGGCAACTGAACACCAGCGGTACGGATCGCGGACGATCACCGACGGCGCCCAGGCGAGGTCCGACGCCGACCAGTTGCCAGCCGCGTCCTGGCTGAACTGCACGCGCACCAGCAGCCCCTCGTTGTTCACCACATACCAGGGGGACAGTTCAGTGACGCCGTTACCCAGGCCGTAGACAATCCAGGTGCCCTTGTAGTTTTCGATCGGGAGCACCGAGTGCGTGTGGTGGCCGTAAATCATGCTGAACTGGCCACTGTCCACCAGGGCGTGGGCCACTTCCTGCTGCTGGGCGTTCGCCTCGCTGGCGTACTCCTCCCCGGCGTGCATGGCGCCCAGGACGATGTCCGCGCCAAGGGCCCTTGCTTTGACGGCCTTGGCAATCATGGTGGGCGCGTCCAGCATGTCCACCTGCCAGCCGTATTCCGCAGTCAGCCCGTTGAGGCCGTAGGTACCTTCAATGACGGCGATTCTTGCGGCCCTCGTCTGCATCATCAGGATTCCCTGTGACTCGGTCTCCGTCCGGTAGGAACCCGTGTGCTTGAGGCCTGCCGCGTCCAGGGCGTCCAAGGTGCGCAGCAGTCCGTCAGTGCTGCGGTCGATCGTGTGGTTGCTGGCGGTGGTGCAAGCCTGATAGCCCACGTTCTTGGACGCTGTAATGATCTGCGGCGGGACGTTGAACGACGGGTAGGCAGAAAATGGTCCGTCCGGCCCGGCGACCGGTGTTTCCTGATGGCAGACGGCGAGATCGCTGTGCCGGATGTACCGGCGCTGGCCTTCAAGCAGCGGAACAAAGTCCAGGCCGGGTGTTCCTGCCGCCGCGGCGTCGTCGCGGGCCTGCTGCCACAACTGGGCGTGCACAAGCATGTCGCCGGTGACCAGGACGGACGTACAGCGGAGCGTGGGGCACGCCGGCCCCGCGCCAGGGGTGGGAGTGGGGGTTGGGGTGGGCGTGGGTGCCGCCGTCGTGCTTTGTACTCCTGGCCCCGCGCCTGACACTCCGCTGGCGGACAGCGGGCCTTGTTCCGCGATCAGGCCGCAGGCAGTGAGCAGCGCGGCCAGTGTGAAAGCCGTGAGGGCTGCCCCGGTTCGGGCCGCAGCACTGCCATGTGTGTTCCCCATAAGCGCCATTGTAGGTTCGGCAGACACCTAATAACCGGAAAGCCGCGCATTGAGAAGCACGGGCCGGTATGAAAGGTTAGCGTGATGACGAATCCCCTCCTCAGTCCCAGCGCCCTGCCCTACGGGCTGCCGCCATTTGCCCACATCGGACCTTCCCAATACTCCGAGGCCGTGGACGCCGGCCTTGCGGAACATCTGGCCGAAATCCAGGCGATCGTGGACAACCCTGCGGCTGCGACGTTCGAGAACACGGCCGTGGCCATGGAGGGGGCGGGCCAACTGCTCCAGCGGGCAGCGGCCGCTTTTTTCACCCTTGTCTCGGCCGACGCATCGGAGGAAATCCGTGACCTGGAGACGGAATTGTCACCGCGCTTTTCCGCCCACCAGGACGAGGTCTACCTCAACCGTGCCCTCTTCGACCGGTTCGCCGCGATTGATGTCTCCGTGCTTGATCCTGAGTCTGCCAGGCTCGTTGAGGAGTACCTGAAGGAGTTCCGCCAATCCGGGATCCAGCTCGATAACCCCGGGCAGGACAGGCTGAAGGAAATCAATGCCGAACTGTCCAGGCTTGGCACGGAGTTTGGCCAGCGGGTCAAGGAGGGCATGAAGTCCGCGGCCCTGCTGTTGTACAGCGCCGAGGAGCTGGCCGGCCTGCCGGCAGACGATATCGCCAGCGCCGCAGAGGCTGCCCGGACCGCCGGGCACGACGGTAAATTCCTGCTGACACTGATCCAGCCCAGCAGCCAGCCCGCTTTGGCTGCCCTCGAAAACCGTGACGTCCGCCGTCGGCTGTTTGAGGCGTCCACCGGCCGGGGCAGCGACGGCGGCAGCCTGGATGTCCTGGATCTGGTCAAATCAATGGCTCGGCTTCGCGCTGAAAAGGCCGCACTTCTCGGTTTCGCGAACTACGCCGAACTCGTGGTGGACCGCCAGACGGCCCCCGATTTTGAGGCCGTCCTGTCCATGTTGAACAGGCTGGCCCCCGCGGCAGTGCGCAACGCGGATGCCGAGGCTGCTGCCCTGGCGGACGTTGCCGGGCATCCGCTGGAGGCCTGGGACTGGGCGTTCTACTCTGCCAAAGTGCGCCGGGAAAAGTACGCAGTGGACGAACAGGCACTCCGCCCCTATTTTGAGCTGGACCGCGTCCTCCGCGACGGCGTGTTCTTCGCTGCCACATCCCTCTACGGCGTCACCTTCCACGAACGCGCCGACCTGGCCGGTTACCACCCGGACGTCCGGGTCTGGGAAGTCCGGAACCCGGACGGAACGGGGCTCGGGCTGTTCCTGGGCGACTACTACACCCGCGAGTCCAAGCGGGGCGGGGCCTGGATGAACTCGCTCGTGGACCAGTCCGAACTGCTCGGCACCCGGCCCGTGGTCATCAACAACCTCAACATCTCCAAACCGCCGGCCGGCGAGCCCACGCTCCTGACGCTGGACGAGCTCCGCACCACGTTCCACGAGTTCGGTCACGCCCTCCACGGCTTGTTTTCCGACGTGAGATATCCTCGGTTCTCCGGTACGGCAGTGCCCCGGGACTTCGTGGAATACCCGTCGCAGGTCAACGAGATGTGGATTCTCTGGCCCGACGTGCTGGCCAACTATGCCCGGCACCACACAACGGGCGAGCCGCTCCCCCAGGACACCGTGGACCGGCTTAATGAGGCGCGGCTCTGGGGCGAGGGCTTCGCGACCACAGAGTATTTGGGTGCGGCACTGCTGGATGTGGCGTGGCACGTACTGGACGAAGCCGGAGTGCCGGACGACGTACTGGCCTTCGAGGCTAAATCGTTGGCCGCCGCGGGCGTGGCGCACGCCCTGATTCCGCCGCGCTACCGCACCGGATATTTCCAGCACATCTTCGCAGGCGACGGCTATGCGGCCGGCTACTATTCCTACATCTGGAGTGAGGTCCTGGACGCTGAAACCGTTGACTGGTTCACCGAGAACGGCGGCCTGAACCGGACCAACGGCGAAAAGTTCCGGCAGGAGCTATTGTCCCGCGGGAACAGCCGGGACCCGCTGGAATCCTTCCGCACCCTCAGGGGACGCGACGCAAGGCTGGAGCCCCTGCTGAAGCGCCGCGGCCTCGAGTAGGACTCCTTAGAACGAACGACGCCGGTCCCTCACCCGAAAAGGTGAGGGACCGGCGTCGTAACAGAAGCGCAAGGCGACGGGCGGTGTTATCCGGCAGCGCGCGTAAAAGGGGCCCCGCGCCGGAAGCAGCTACACAGCTGCCAACAATGCGCGGGGAATAGCGCGCCGAGGAGGAGCCTGCCGTGGCGGCCGCGCCGTTACCTGCGGTCCTCCCCGTGCCTGACGCACTGCCGCCTGGACCGCCCGTCGCCTGGACATCGACCGCGGCATTGCCCGCGGCGGAAATATTGGCGGATGCGGTCG
>JBDTQQ010000253.1:0-4615 GCA_039932075.1 Pseudarthrobacter sp.
GTTAACCCCAACTGACTCGCAGTTAACGCTGTCAAAACCCGTTTTCAGTGCGTTAAATGTGAGTCAGTTGGGTGGGCCGTACGAACGCTGGGCGCAGCTACTTGCTCAGCAGACGGACGTGGTCCGGGGTCAGTTCGGAGATCTTGCTGACGCCGAGCAGGGCCATGGTGCGGGCCATGTCCTTCTCCAGGATCTGGATGGCACGGTCCACCCCGGCCCGGCCGCCGGCCATGAGTCCGTAAAGGTACGCACGGCCGATCAGGGTGAAGTCGGCGCCCAGGGCCAGTGCAGCGACGATGTCCGCGCCGCTCATGATGCCGGTATCCAGGATGATGGCGGCGTCGGAGTTGTCCGTCTTCAGCGCCGCCGATACTTCCGGCAGCAGGTGGAAGGGGATGGGCGCCCGGTCCAGCTGGCGGCCGCCGTGGTTGGAAAGCACGATGCCGTCGGCGCCGTGGTCCACCACTTTGCGGGCGTCCTCCACGGTCTGGATCCCCTTGACCACGAGCTTGCCCTTCCAGGTTTCGCGCAGCCAGTCCAGGTCCTCGAAGGTGAGGGTGGGATCGAACATTGAGTTGATGAGGTCCGCCACGGTTCCGGTGTAGCGCGAGAGTGAGGCGAAGGTCAGCGGCTCGTGCGTGAGGAAGTTGAACCACCATACCGGGCGGTAGGAGGCATCCAGCACGGTCTTGACGGTCAGTGCCGGCGGGATGGTCATGCCGTTGCGGACGTCGCGGAGCCGGGCCCCCGCCACGGCGGTGTCCACGGTGACCATGAGGGTGTCATTGCCGGCCTTGGCTGCGCGCTCAATGAGTTCCAACGAGCGGTCGCGGTCTGTCCACAGGTAGAGCTGGAACCAGTTCCGGCCGTTGGGCGCGGCGGCGGCCACGTCCTCGATGGAGGCGGTCCCCATGGTGGAGAGGGTATAGGGGATGCCGGCGGCTTCGGCAGCCTGTGAGCCGGCGTATTCGCCCTCGGACTGCATCATCCGGGTGAAGCCGGTGGGGGCGATCCCCACGGGCAGCCGGGAGGGCTTGCCCAGGATCTCGGTGGTCAGGTCAATCTTGGACACGTTGCGCAGGATCCCGGGCCGGAACTCGATGTCCAGGAAGGCCTGGCGGGCGCGGCGCAGCGTGATCTCTTCCTCGGCGGCGCCATCCGTGTAGTCGAACGGGGCCTGCGGGGTCCGGCGCTTGGCCATGTCGCGCAGTTCCCAGATAGTGCTGGCGCGCTTGAGCTTGGCGGCGCGGCTAAACTCCGGCTTTTTGAACTGCATCAGCGGGGCGAGGTCCGAATACTTGGGGACGCGGCGCTTCAGTGCCGCAGGCACAACCGACCGCACAGCCGACGACGGCGCGGGGCGGGAAGTTGCCCCAGCGGCGGGAATATCCGTGGCATCCGGAGCCGGGGTGGTCTCGGGATTGTTCGGCTGAATGGTGTGGGTCATGGCTTCCTCCAACGATGGGCCGGCCGGGCCGGACACAAGTGAGTCACGCTGTGGTCTAACCACACTGTAAGCCATGTGGTCCAACCACATCAACTACCATGGCGGTATGCGTACGCACCAACTTGTCCTGAGGTGGATCGAAAGCCAGCTGTCCGACGGCGAGCTGACAGTGGGCGGTCGCCTGCCGGCCGAGCGCACACTGGCCGAGCAGCTGGGCGTCTCCCGGACGTCGGTGCGGGAGGCCATCCGGATCCTCGAAGCCATGGGGGTGGTCCGGGCAGGGGTGGGTTCCGGCCCGGAGGCAGGCACCGTGGTGATCTCCGACCCGACGGCGGCGCTCGGCTCAGCCCTGCGGCTCCACGTCGCCACGCAGCACCTGCCCGTCGCGGACATTGTGGAGACGCGCGTGTTGTTGGAGTCCTGGGCAGCTGCCCGTGCCAGGGCTGACGCGCCCGAGCTGGAAGAGGCGGCCACGCTCCTGGACGAGATGGACGCCGTCGGGCGCGGGAGCCAGCAGGCGGACCGCTTCCTTGCCCTGGATGTCCGGTTCCATCTGGCCTTGGCCGACGCCGCCGGCAACGCCGTGGTCAGCGCCATGATGGGCTCCCTCCGCGAGTCCATCCAGGGCTACGCCGGCAAACTCACGGCGAACCTTCCGGACTGGGGCGCCACGGCATCACGCCTGCAGGCTGAGCACCGCGACATCCTGGCCGCGATCAAAATGGACGACGGCGCGCGCGCGGCCAGGCTCGTCGCTGCGCACATCGAGGGCTACTACCGGGAGGCCGGTGTCAGACACCCCGCCACGGACTGACTCGGCGTCGAGCTGGCAGTTCGCTGCAGTGTTCGCCGAAGACACTGCCGCGAAATGTCATCTCGCGACGGCGGCGGCGGCGCGGGCGGCGGCGGGGGCGGGGCCGCTGCTGGCCCGGATTTCCAGGCGCGGCTGGTACCGGCTGCCCGGAGTTTCGTGGTCTTCCCGGCGGATCAGGGCCCGCAGCTGCTGCCAGGCCTTTGCTCCGAGTTCGGCGATGGGCACGGCCGCGGTGGTCAGGGTGGGCGTGGTGTACCGGGCGAACGGGATGTCGTCGAAGCCGGTGACGGAGATGTCGCCCGGAACGTCCACGCCGCGTTCGTGCAGGCCGCTCATCAGGCCCATGGCCACGAGGTCGTTAAAGGCCAGGATACCCGTGGCGCCGCTGGCCAGGACCGCGTCCACGGCTTCGTGGCCGGTGTCAAAGTCTGAACCGCCGTCGAGCATGGTGACCTCCACCTGAGGGTGGCTGGTCTTGAAAGCTGCCAGTCCTTGGAGCCGGAGGCCGTTGGAGGCGCTGCCAGCCGGGCCGGCAAGGAACGCCAGCCGGGTGTGGCCGAGCCCCGCGAGGTGCTCGGCGAGGGCCTCGACCCCCTGCCCGTAGTCCACCACCAGGCTGGGAACGTCAGCGGCCGTCGTCGTGCGGTTGATCAGGACCAGCGGGTGGAGGGAGGGTGCAATCTCCTCGAGCTCGGCGTCGCTCATGCGGGGTGCGCACAGCACCAGGCCGTCGCAGCGCCGTCGGGCCTCGCCGGCAAGGATGGCCTCCTCGCTGGAGACTTCGAAGGAGTCGGCAATCAGGACCCGGTAGCCGTCCTGCGCTGCGGCCCGGCTCAGGCCGCGCAGGATTGCCTGGAACGTGGGGTTGGCCAGGTCCGGCACCACAATGCCGATGGTGTCCGTCTTGCCCAGGGCGAGGCTGCGTCCCACGGGGTTGGGCTGGTATTTGAGCTCGACGGCGGCAGCCCGAACGCGGGCGGCGATGTCCGGATCCACTGTGTAGTTTCCGTTCATCACGCGCGAGACCGTGGCGTGTGAAACCCCGGCCTTGACGGCAACGTCCGCGATGCCGATCCTGCCCGTCGCCGATCTCCTGACCATGGCCTGCCTTTCGTAGTTCCAGTGCCGTGAGCTCCCATGCCGAGGGTGCTGGTCCGGGAGTCTCTGCCGTGAGCCAGCATATATCGCTCTCAGAAACCGATTTCCACGTGCACCCTCAGCCTCCAGGGGGTTCCTTCTGTTCGGCTTTCCGGCTCGGGTTGGCTGTAGACCGGCAATGGCTCGCGTGGTCCACTTGGAGCACGTCACATCATGGGGGGGAAACGTGAAGGCACTCAACTGGCCGGGCAGGCGCGCCGCCGCACCGACAATACTCTTGGCGTTAGCGCTCATGGCGACAGGTTGCGCGGAGAGCATACCGGGAGGAAGTGCGACGCCCCAGACTTGGGTCCTTTCAGCTCCCGCCGAGACCCGCTCACCGACCCCTGCGGACATCACTTCGCCGTAAGGGCAGGCTTCGGGGGCGCCGGTGCAGGTGATTACTATTCCACTGGGCAAGCAGACTGATGACGTTGAAGCGAGATTGCCGATCAACGGATACTTCGCACGGCCGAGTATGGAGATTACCTACGACGCATCAGGGTCCCTGGGCGTTGTTGTGAAGTACGAATGGGACGTGGACGGGGACGGACGCTACGTCCGGACCACCAACGATCCTGTCCTCAAGCACACGTACCCTGCGGCGTTTGAGGGAGTGATGATTCTGCGCGTCACCGGGATCGCTGGTGGGACCGATACGTTGGAGACGCCTGTTCGCATCAGCACGACGCCGTCGCATCCACGGTTGGCAGCTCCTTCGAATGTACGAGTTGAAGTTCTGTCTACGGTTGGGCGCATCAGCGAAGTGAAGGTCAGTTGGGAATCAAATGACCCCGCGGTTTACAGATGGGGACTGACCATTGACGGCTTCCCGGCAGGCGTCGTTGAAGGATCGGCCCGCTCTGTCAACGTTACAGAGGTTCACCGCGAGAAGGATGTCCTGGTTGAGGTCTTGGGCTTTACGGCCGAAGGTGCCATGGGGGAACGGGCTGGCCCAGTCCTGGCCGCCGTCAAGTAGTAGCAGTTCTGACTTCCGTCGAAAACCTGTTGGCAGCAGGTTCGCGCCCTGCAGTGAGGATTGTGCACGGCATTCGTCATCACTGAGGAAGGAACGCTACGGGCTGCCCAGTGGCGCGTGGCTGGCTCGAGGTCTTGTCGCGCGCTGTCTGATTCGCGTTGTGGCGGTGTTTATTCGCGTTGGGGCGGGGGTGGTGGTTTGAAGTAGTGGTTTTGTTGGGGTTTTTGGGTGGGGTCGA
>JBDTQQ010000254.1:0-4615 GCA_039932075.1 Pseudarthrobacter sp.
TGCCGCCGAGATCGCCCTTGCCTTCCACGATGTCCAGCTGCTCTTCCATGGTGGCGATCACGGGGTATTTGGAGTCGGGTTCGAATTCGCTGGACGATGCGCCTTCGAGGCCAACCACGTTGCGTGCGTATTCGATCACCATGCACTGCAGGCCGAGGCAGAGGCCCAGGACCGGCAGCTTGGATTCGCGGGCGTACTTGAGTGCGCCCAGCTTTCCTTCGAGCCCGCGGATTCCGAAGCCGCCGGGCACGCAGATGGCGTCCACGCCGTCGAGGGATGCCACTGCGCCCTCATGGGTTTCGCATTCGTCCGACGGTACCCAGCGGATCTTGACCTTGGTGGCGTTGGCAAATCCACCGGCGCGCAGGGCCTCGGTCACGGACAGGTAAGCGTCCGGAAGGTCGATGTACTTGCCCACAAGCGCGATTTCCACGTGGTGCTTAGGGTTGTGGACTGCTTCGAGCAGCTTGTCCCAGCTTGTCCAGTCGACGTCCCGGAACGGCAGGTCCAGGGCGCGGACTATGTAGGAGTCCAGCCCCTGCGAGTGCAGGGTCTTGGGAATGTCGTAGATGCTCGGGGCGTCCGGGCAGCCGATGACGGCTTCAATGTCGACATCGCACATGCGTCCGATCTTGGCCCGCATGGCTTCGGGGACTTCGCGGTCCGAGCGGATCACGATTGCCTCCGGCTGAATGCCGATGGAGCGCAGGGCGGCCACGGAATGCTGGGTTGGCTTGGTCTTCAGTTCCTGCGACGGTCCGATATACGGAACCAAGGAGACGTGGACGAAGAAGACGTTTCCGCGGCCGATGTCCTGGCGGACCTGGCGGGCCGACTCGAGGAAGGGCTGCGACTCGATGTCGCCCACGGTGCCGCCGATTTCGGTGATGATGACGTCGGGCGCGTTCTTACCCTCGGCGGGCAGGCGCATGCGGCGTTTGATCTCATCGGTGATGTGCGGGATGACCTGGACGGTGTCACCGAGGTATTCGCCGCGGCGCTCCTTCGCGATCACGGTGGAATAGACCTGGCCGGTGGTGACGTTGGCGGAGCCTTCGAGGTTTTCGTCCAGGAACCGCTCGTAGTGTCCGATGTCCAGGTCCGTCTCGGCGCCGTCATCCGTGACGAAGACTTCGCCGTGCTGGAAGGGATTCATCGTGCCCGGGTCCACATTCAGATAGGGATCGAGCTTCTGCATAGTTACAGACAGGCCGCGTGCCCGCAGGAGGTGACCGAGGCTCGAAGCCGTCAGTCCCTTACCGAGCGAGGACGCCACACCACCGGTTACGAAGATGTGTTTGGTCGTCTTGGACGAGCCCGGGAACCGGGAATTTACACGGGAATTTGATCGCTGCACCACGGAATTCGAGCCTATCATCAATTGAGCCTTTCCCGGATCAGGAACTGGTTCCCCAAATGATCCAGTGTGCACGGCAAGGCACCCTGCGATCAAGGGTTGGACGCCGTCAGGCCCGCTGCGGCAGCAGTTTTGCGTCGTCCAGCAGCTCCTGCGCGTGCGCCTGCGCGGATTCGGAGTCCTCCTGGCCGGCCAGCATCCGGGCCAGCTCCTTCACCCTCTCCGCGCCGTCGAGGAGTCGAACATCACTGGATGTAAACCCTGCGGCGGTGCCGCCGTCGGCTCCCCTGACCGATGTTTTGGTGACGGTGATGTGCTGGTCAGCGAACGCTGCCACCTGCGGCAGGTGCGTGACCACCAGGACCTGCACGTGCCGGGCGAGCATGGCCAGTCGGCGACCGATTTCGACGGCGGCCCGCCCGCCGACGCCGGCATCCACTTCGTCGAACACGAAGGTTGGCACCGGGTCCACCGCCGCGAGCACCACTTCGATGGCGAGCATCACCCGGGACAGTTCACCGCCGGAGGCACCCTTCCCGAGCGGCCGCGCCGGGGCCCCGGAATGCGGCTGGAGCAGGAACGAGATCTCATCGGCGCCGTACGGGGTCAGTGGTCCGGCACTTTCGAGGTTGATCACCAGGGTGGCATCGGCCATCGCCAGCGCCTTCAGCTCGGCGCTGACGCGGCCGGAGAGGTCCTTGGCCGCCTTAGCCCGGATCTTGCTGACTGCGGCAGCCTGCTTCTGCAGTTCCGCCTCGGCCCGGACAACCTCAGCGTCCAGCGCCTCGATGCGGGTGGAATCATCCTGGAGTTCGTCGAAGCGGACCCGGGCGTTCTCCGCCCAGACCAGGACCTCGTCGATGCTGGGAGCGTACTTCCGGACCAGCTTGGCCAGGGCCGCCCTGCGGTCCTCGATTTCGGCGAGCCGCTCCGGGCCCTCCGAGTCCAGGCCCGCCTGGTAGCTGGCCAGTTCCGTGGCGATGTCGTTGAGCAGGAAGCCCACTTCGGCGAGGCGTGCCGCGGCTGCTCCCAGCTCGGCGTCGTGTTCAGCCACATGTTCGAGGGTCCGCTTCGCGGCGTCCACAAGTGTGGTCGCATCGCCCGCATCACCGTAATCCTCAGCGATGAGGGCCTGGTGGGCCGTGTTCGCCGCGATCCTGAGCTCCTCCAGGTTGGCCAGCTTAACGGCCTCCGCCTTCAGGGTCTCGTCCTCCCCCGGCTGCGGATCCACCTCGTCAATCTCCGCCAGCGCGATCTCCAGCGACTCGGCCTCGCGGATCCTGTCGCGGGCGGCGCTGCGGAGGGTCTCCAGCTCCGCCTGGCTGGCCTTCCAGTGGCTGTACAGCGACTGGTATTCACCCAACGGGCCCGACAGGGAGCCGCCGGCGAACTTGTCCAGGGCGCCGCGCTGGGCGGCCGCGCCCTTCAGCCTGATCTGGTCCGACTGGCCGTGGACCACCACAAGGGTTTCGCCAATCTCCGCGAGGACGCCCACCGGCGCGGCGCGCCCGCCCAGGAAGGCACGGCTGCGCCCGTCCGCTCCCAGGCGGCGGGCGAGAATGAGTTCCGCACCGCCGTCGAACTCTTCGACGTCGGCGCCCGCGTCCACCGCCCGGGCAATGGCCGGGTGCCCGGCATCGAGCTTAAGGACGGCTTCCGCGGTGGCGCTCTTCGCGCCGCTTCGCACCGCCCCGGCGTCGGACCTGGCCCCCAGCAGAAGACCGACGGCGGTGACCACCATCGTTTTGCCGGCGCCGGTTTCGCCAGTGACGACGCTGAGCCCCGGGCCCAGGGGCAGGGTGGCGTCAGTGATGACGCCCAGATCACGAATTCTCAGTTCTTCAAGCATGGTTCACTTTGCGTTCGCGGGATCGGTTTCGTCTTCTGGCTGGTCCTTGGAGGGCACCTGAAGAGGCGGCATCGGGGAGGGTATCCTGACCACCGGGATGGGGCCGGTGTGGATGGCACCCGATTGGGGAACCGGTCCGCGCCAGCCATGGATGGGCAACTCGAACTTGCGGACCAGCCGGGCGGAAAACGGCGTCTGGTGCGTCCGAGCCAGCCGGACGGGGGTGGGTGACTTGGTCACTTCCACGCGCGCGCCGGGCGGGAGGTCCACGGAACGGCGGCCGTCGCACCAGAGCACGCCCTCGGCGCCGGTGCGGGTGAGGACTTCCACTGCGAGCCGCGACCGCGGCGATACGACCAAGGGCTTGGCGAAGAGCGCGTGGGCGCTGATGGGAACAATCAGCAGGGCCTCGACCTCAGGCCAGACCACGGGCCCGCCTGCGGAGAAGGCGTAGGCGGTGGACCCGGTAGGTGTGGCCAGCACCACACCGTCGCAGCCAAAGGATGACAGGGGGCGCTCGTCCACTTCGGTGACCAGCTCAAGCATGCGTTCGCGGTTGGCCTTTTCGATCGCGGCCTCATTGAGTGCCCACGTGTGCCAGATCTTTTGGCCACGCACCCAGACCTGCACGTCGATGGTCATCCGCTCTTCCACGGTATAGTCGCGGCGGGCAATCCATTCCACGGTCTGCGCCAGGTCCGCACGCTCACTCTCCGCCAGGAACCCTACGTGTCCCAGGTTGACGCCGAGCAGCGGAACGTCGACTTCCCGGACCAGCTCCGCCGCGCGCAGGATGGTGCCGTCGCCGCCCAGGACCATGACGAGCTCCACGTCCGGCAGCCGCACATGGTCGTGCAGAATCTCTACAGGCTGAGTGAGGTGGCCGAAGAATCTTTCCATGTCCGCCAGCTCGGATTCCTGCATCACCGGGATGATTCCTGAGTCATGGAGCTGGGCGCAGGCTTCCCAGGCAGCCTTCAGTGATTCCTCGCGGCCAGTGTGGGCAAGGACAAGTACTCGCCTGGTCATCAGGTTCCGCTTTCTAGTGGTTCGGCCAGATTCGTCCAAGCAAGCCGTCAAGGGCTGCCTGGCGCTCTTCGATCTTAGGCAGGTCCTGCGTCATCCTGCGCTTTATCCACAGGAAGTATTCGACGTTTCCGTCCTGGCCCGGCAGGGGGCTCGCCGCCAATCCGCACAAGTCCAGTCCGGCGTCGAGCGCTGCATTGGCGACTTTTTCCACCGCCATCCGGCGTTCGCGTTCGGAACTGACCACCCCGGTGCGGCCCAGCCGGTCCTTGCCGATCTCGAACTGGGGCTTCACCATCAGCACCAGGTCACCGCCAGGCTGTGTGCACAGGGCGAGCGGGTGGACCACGAGGGTCAGCGAGATGAACGAGAGGTCAGCCACC
>JBDTQQ010000255.1:0-4582 GCA_039932075.1 Pseudarthrobacter sp.
GGCACCCGCATAGCAGCCCACCGATGTTGAGGCCAGGCCCGAAGCCAGCAGCCCGATCGCGAACACAACACCAATGACCGGACCCAGAGCTGAGGTGACGGCGGCGTGAGCGCCGGCGATGGTATCCGTTCCTTCGATGCCCCGAAGGCTGGACGCGGCCAGCAGGAGCATCGCGATATTGACTACCCCTGCGAGCATCAGGGCCCCGGCAACGTCGAATCGGGTGGCCCGGATGAGCCGTGTCCGGACGGCAGGATCCTCCGAGAAGCCATGCCTGTCCCTGGCCAGCGCCGAATGCAGATAGATGGCATGCGGCATCACTGTTGCCCCAAGCATGCTGGCCGCGAGAAGAACCGTATCCGTTCCCTCAAAGCGGGGAATCAGGCCGTTCAAGGCACTTCCGGCGTCAGGTGGATTTACGAAAAGCCCCGACACGAAACCTACAGCGATCACGCCCAGAAGGATCAGTATCGCGTACTCGAAAGACTTTTGACCGCGGGAAGACTGCAGCGCCAGCAGCAGCATCGACGCCAGACCGATGATGAGGCCACCGGCCAGCAACGGCAGCCCGAAGAGCAGGTTCAGCGCCACCGCACCGCCGATGACTTCGGCCATGTCCGTCGCCCCCGCCACAACTTCAGCCTGGGCCCAGTACAACCGCCGGCGGCCCTTGCCCAGGCGCCTGCCCATAATCTCGGGGAGACTCATGCCCGTTGCCAGGCCGAGCTTCGCCGACTGGTACTGCACCAGAACGGCCATGGCGTTCGCCGCCACCAGAACCCAGACCAGCAAGTACCCGTAGCTGGCGCCCGCCGTCAGGTTGGCGGCGACGTTTCCGGGATCCACGTAGGCAATGGCCGCAACAAAGGCAGGCCCCATCAGCAGCAGGCGGGACCATCGCCGCCCCGCCGCGCTCCGTGCCTGAAGTGTGGGAATAGCCATCATGGTCCTCATCATCGGGGCGAAGTGATACCACCAAGATAGCTTAATTTAGGTATGCCGAAAACATTTGTTTCGGGGTTCCATATTGACCTGGCGGGCCGTCCAAGGCAGGCTGGACCGATGAAGTCCTAGCACCAGCCCGGCCAGACCGGACTACACCCTCCCGAATCCACGGCCGCCGTCGAGCCTCATCCGAGCTTCCATCGGCTCCGGCGGTCACACCGCGGAAAATCATAAGGACTTCTCGTGACTGAACACCTCCATCTTTCGGGCGTTTCCCATGGCTACGGCGACCGGCTGCTGCTTGACGGCATCAGCCTGGTCATCACCGCTGGTGAGCACGTGGCGATCGTCGGTGAGAACGGCGCCGGGAAATCCACGCTGCTGCGCATCCTGGCCGGCCTCGAAGCTCCCGACAAAGGCGGCGCGAGCAGCCATGGCCGGGTGGGCTACCTTGCCCAGACCCACGGCCTGCCGGAATCCTTCACCGTGGGCGGGGCCATCGACGCGTCCCTGGCATCGCTGCGGGCGCTCGAGGCCGAGCTGGACCGGCTGGAGGCGGGCCTGGCCGACGCCGAGGACGAAGAGCTGGAGACCTACGGCCGGCTGCAGACCGAGTACCAGCTGCGCGAAGGCTATGCGGCGGAATCCAGGGTGGAGGCCGCGCTGGACCGGCTGGGCCTTGGCGGCCTGGACCGAAACCGGCTCCTGGGCTCGCTGTCCGGCGGTGAACAGGAACGCGTGGCGCTGGCCTGTGTCCTGGCCGATCCTGCGGACATCCTGCTTTTGGACGAGCCCACCAATCACTTGGACGCCCGCGGTACGGCGTGGCTGGAGGACCGGCTGGCTACCCACCGCGGCACTGTGGTGGTGGTGTCCCACGACCGTGTGCTGCTCCGTAAGGTGGCCAGCACCATTATCGAGGTGGATGCTGAGCGCCGTGCCGTGGCCCGTTACGGCAACGGCTATGACGGTTACCTCCGCGAGAAGGCCGCCGAACGCCAACGCTGGGTCCAGCAATACCACCAGTGGATAGACGCGATGGAGGCCGAACAGCGGCAAGCGGACACCGTGACCGGGAAGATGGGCTACGCCCGCAAACGCGACGGCGACAAAATGGGCTTCGACTTCAAAGCCGGCACCTGGCAGAAGGCGGCGACCAGCAAGGTCCGCAACGCCCAGGAGCGCCTCCGCCGGCTTGAGGCCAGCCCGGTTGACCGCCCGCCGGTTCCCTTGCGCCTGAATGCGGACCTGGCAGTGGATCTGGCGGCGGACCCGGCAGTTGTGCCGGCGTCGGCGGGCCTGGTTGAGCCCTCAGCGGTGCTTTCAGTCCGCGGCGTGAGCGTACCCGGCCGCCTGCGCCCTACGGATTTCGAAGCCTGGACCGGAGATAAGATCCTCATCACCGGCCCCAACGGCGCCGGCAAGTCCACGCTGCTTTCGGTGCTGGCCGGCACGCTGGAGCCGGACGACGGGACCGTGATCCGCCCGTCGCGCATCGGTTACCTGCAGCAGGAGCTCGAACTGCCTGACCGGCCGTCGCTGCGACTGCTGCCGGCCTTCGTGGCAGGCCTGGGCGGCAATGTCGATGAACATGCCGAGGCCCTCCTTCGCCTTGGCCTGTTCCGCACCACCGAGTTCCACGTCCCGGTAGGCAGCCTGTCCGCGGGCCAGCAGCGCAGGCTCGCCCTCGCCCGCCTGTTGCTGGGCGGCTTCAGCACGCTGATCGTGGACGAGCCCACCAACCACCTGGCGCCGGTGCTGGTGGAGCAGCTTGAGGAAGCGCTCGCGGACTTCGCCGGGACCCTGGTGATGGTCAGCCACGACCGCGCCCTCCGGGAGTGGTTTGCCCGGAATGCGAAGAAGAGCGAAAAATCGCGGACTGCCGAGGCCGGTCGCTGGCTCCGATACTCGATGGACGGCGGAGTACTGGCCCGGGCCTGACGGCCCGAACGACGTCGCACGTTATGCCCTCCAATCGCCACCGATCAGAATATCGTTCTGCGATGCACGCAGATTGCGATTTTAATTCGCGTTAACTGCCGCTGAGTGTTGCCCGGGTCACGAACACGTAACGGCGCCTTGTAAGATTGAAAAGCCGCGCGGGCCCTCGATGCCTGGGACCCTTGTGCTGGCCACCCCCCGACTCCACAAGGAATTGTTGTGCCTCAAAGTACCCCCACAGAACTAAAGAGCCAGACGGCCGCACCCACCGCCGTCGACTCTTCCCTCAGCGCCGAGGGCTACAAAAAGACCCTGGGCCGGCGCCACGTAACCATGATCGCGATGGGCGGCGCGATCGGCGTCGGGCTCTTTATGGGCGCCGGCGGACGCCTGGCCTCCACCGGCCCGGCGCTGATTTTCTCCTACGCCATCGCCGGCGTGATCGCCTACCTGCTGATGCGGGCACTCGGCGAGCTGATCATGTACCGCCAGACCTCCGGCTCGTTTGTCAGCTACGCCGGGGAAATGTTCGGCAAAAAGGGCGCGTTCCTTTCCGGCTGGATGTACTTCATCAACTGGGCCATGACAGGCATTGCCGAACTCATCGCGATCGGCCTGTACTTCCAGTTCTTCTTCCCGAATGTTCCTGTTGAGCTGTCCGCCATCGCCGCGCTGGTGCTGCTGGTGGCCGTGAACCTGCTCAGCGTCAAAGCCTTCGGCGAGTTTGAATTCTGGGCGTCCTGCCTCAAGGTGGCGGCCATCGTCACTTTCCTTGCGGTGGGCACGTTCATGGTGGTCACCAACGCCAAGGTCGGCGACGGCCACGCCTCGGTCAACAACCTCTTCCACGACGACGGCGGCATGTTCCCCAAAGGCGCCCTGGTCATGATCCTGGTGCTCAACGCCGTCATCTTCGCTTACAACGCGATCGAACTGGTGGGCATCACCGCGGGTGAAATGGAGAACCCCGAACGCGAGGTCCCCAAGGCCATCCGCGCCGTCGTGGTCCGCATCGTGGTGTTCTACGTGGGTTCGGTGTCTCTCCTGGCCATGCTCCTGCCATCGGACCAGTATCACGCCGGCACGTCACCGTTCGTGACAGTGTTCGGCCAGATGGGCCTGGCCTGGATGGGCGACGTCATGAACATGATCGTCATCACCGCGGCGCTGTCCTCCTGCAACACCGGCCTGTACTCCATTGGCCGGATCTTCCGCACCATGGCCAACAACGGTCATGCCCCGCAGTGGCTCACCCGGATGTCCTCACGCCACGTGCCGTATGCGGCCATCCTGGCCATCGCCGCTGTGTACCTCGTGGGTATCCTGCTGAACATCTTGCTGGGCGGCTCCCATGCGTTCGACCTCGCGCTGAACTCGGCTTCCATCGGCGTGATCTTCACGTGGGGCTCCATCTTCGCCAGCCAGATCGCACTGCGGAAGAAGAAGGGCAAAGTGTCGTCGCTGCCCATGCCCGGCTCGCCGTGGACCAGCTGGGCCGGACTCGTGGCACTGCTCGCGATCACCGTCCTGATCGGCTTCGACACCATGACCAGCGAAACCGGCGAAGTCTTCATGCTGGGCCTGTGGACCTTGGCCACCATCCCGTTCTTCGCGCTGGTGCTGTGGCTGGGCTGGCAGAAGGTCAAGCACAACGAGCCCAAGAGCGAGCTCTTCAGCTAGTTTCCGCGTCTTCCGG
>JBDTQQ010000256.1:0-4581 GCA_039932075.1 Pseudarthrobacter sp.
AGTTCCGGCCCGGGTCCTCGCCGGTAATGCGGAACTCGATGGAGTGGCCGCGGACTTCGGGATCGCCATAGCCCAGTTCCTCACCGCGGGCCAGGCGGAACTGTTCGCGGACCAGGTCGATGCCGGTGACCTCTTCGGAAACGCAGTGCTCCACCTGCAGCCGGGTGTTGACCTCCAGGAACGAGATGGTGCCGTCCTGGCCCACCAGGAATTCGCAGGTGCCGGCGCCGAGGTACCCGGCTTCCTTCAGGATGGCCTTGGAGGATTCGTACAGTCGGCGGTTCTGCTCTTCGGTGAGGAACGGAGCCGGGGCCTCTTCCACGAGCTTCTGGTTGCGGCGCTGCAGGGAGCAGTCACGGGTGGAAACGACCACCACGTTGCCGTGGGCGTCCGCGAGGCACTGGGTTTCCACGTGGCGGGGGGCGTCCAGGAAACGCTCGATGAAGCACTCGCCGCGCCCGAAGGCGGCTGTGGCTTCGCGGACAGCCGATTCGAACAGTTCGGGGATTTCCTCGCGGGTGCGGGCCACCTTGATGCCGCGGCCGCCGCCGCCGAAGGCAGCCTTGATGGCCACCGGCAAGCCGAATTTGTCCACGAACTCAAGGATTTCCTCGGCTGACTGGACCGGGTCGGCGGTGCCGGGAACCTGTGGCGCGCCGACTTTTTCGGCGATGTGGCGCGCCTGGACCTTGTCGCCCAGGGCGGAGATGGCGTCAGGGCCGGGGCCGATCCAGGTGATGCCGGCCTCAATGACCTTGGCGGCGAACTGGGCGTTTTCGGCGAGGAACCCGTAACCGGGGTGGATGGCGTCGGCACCGGACTGGCGGGCAGCATCGATGATCTTGTCCATCACCAGGTAGGACTCGGCGGCGGTATTGCCACCCAGGGAGTACGCCTCGTCCGCGAGCCGGACATGCAGCGCGTCACGGTCCGGATCGGCGTAGACAGCCACGGAGGCAATGCCCTCATCACGTGCCGCGCGGATGATCCGGACTGCGATTTCACCGCGGTTGGCGATCAGCACCTTGGTGAGGTTTGACTGCACGGGACTTGCGGACTGCTCCAAAATTGCTGACAAGGCGTCTCCTTCTTTCCTTCAGGGAGCCTAGCGCGATTTTGAGGGTTCCGCCGATATTACTTGCGGATTCCGCGTGTAAATGGGCATTGCTTTGTAGGGAACCTACAAGCGTCCTAGCAATCGAGGCGATTATTGCGCGGACCAAAGCTCCGTGATGCGCACGTTGGCCTGGCCGAGAAGGGCCCGCAGCGTCGAAATGGAAAGTCCGACGACGGTGTGCGGGTCCCCGTCCACCTTCCGGATGAAGGCCCCGCCGAAGCCGTCGATAGTGAACGAACCGGCGCAGTGGAGCGGTTCCCCGGTGGCGATGTAGGCGTCGATTTCCTCCAGTTCCATGTCCGTGAAGTGGACCTCGGCGGAGGTGACAGCCCCAAGAGTGGCGCCGGACCCTGGCGCCGCGGCGGCGTCGTCGGACCCTTCGCCCGTGCCATCCGCCGCCGTGGCGCGGCAGTCCACCAGCCAATGCCCGGTATGCAGCACCCCGCTGTTGCCGCTCATCCGGAGCATCCGTTCACGGGCGACGTCGGCGGTGTACGGTTTGCCGTGCGCCTCGCCGTCGAACTCAAACACCGAGTCGCAGCCGATGACCAGCGCGCCCGCCGCCGCCGGCAGCGCCGCCGCGGCCTCGGCCTTGGCCCGCGCCAGCAGCAGGGCGGTATCGTGCGGATCCGTGACCCCGTAGCGGGCCTGGACGGCGTCCTCGTCAACGTCGGAGACGAGCACCGAGTGTTGAATGCCGGCGTCGGCAAGGAGTTTGGTGCGGGCGGGGGACTGGGAGGCCAGGATTAAGCGGGTCACGGATTCAGCCTAGTGGACCGGCTCCGTGCGCCTTTGCGCCCCGGTTTCCCGGCGTTCGAGCTTGGCGCCCTCCACGTCCACGTCCGGCAGAATGCCGTCCAGCCACTTCGGCAGCCACCAGGTCTTTTCGCCGAGCAGGTACATGACGGCCGGCACAATGGTCATCCGGACCACAAAGGCATCCAGCAGCACCCCGAACGCCATGGCGAAGCCCAGGGGCCGGACCATTGTCAGGTGGCTGAAGATGAATCCGGCGAAGACGCTGACCATGATGATGGCGGCGGCAGTCACCACAGCGGCGGCATGGCTGAAGCCGATCCGCACAGCCTTTTTGGCCGGCGCACCATGCATGTACGCCTCGCGCATGCCCGAGGCGATAAACACCTGGTAGTCCATGGCCAGGCCGAACAGCACGCCGATCAGGATGATGGGCAGGAAGCTCAGCACCGCGCCGGGATTGGCGACGTCAAACACGGCACCCAGCCAGCCCCACTGGTAGACGGCCACCACGAGTCCGAATGCGGCAGCCAGGGACAGCAGGAAACCGCCGGTTGCCAGCAGGGGAACCACGATGGAGCGGAAAACAAGCAAGAGGAGCAGCAGGGAAAGCCCGACGACGATCGCCAGGTAGGGCGGCAGGGCGTCACCGAGTTTCGTGGAGACGTCGATGTTGCCGGCGGTCTGGCCGGTCAGCCCGATGGTCACTCCCGTTTCGGCCTGGATCTGTGCACCGCGTTCGCGGAGTTCGCTCACCACCTGCACCGTACCGGCCTTGGCTGGCCCCTCCTCCGGGATGACCTGGAATACGGCGGTGCGGCGGTCCTCGCTCAGCGCCACCGGAACGGCGGCCACCACGTTGTCCACGCCCCGGATCCGGTCGGCGACGTCGTACTGCAGTTTCTGGGCCTGGGTCTCGTCCAGGTTGCCGGGGAATTCCCCCACCACCACGATGGGGCCGGTGACGCCTTCGCCAAAGCTGCGGGCCGTGACGTCGTAGGCCTGGTAGGCCTCGGAGTCCACGGGCTCGGAGCCGCCGTCTGGCAGGGCGAGCTGAAGCTGCGCGGCCGGCAGGGCCAGGGTGCCGAGCAGGAGCACGCCGGTAACCAGCGCCACGATGGGGTGCCTCGTGACCAGGCCGCCCCAGCCGCGAGTGCTTTTGGCCTCGTCCTTGGCCTGGTCGGCAGCCTCGTGGCCGGCTTCAGCGTTGTGGGCTTCGGCTTTGGCCCATGCCCGCCGGGAAATGATGCGCCGCCCGATCAGGGACAGCATGGCCGGCGTGAGTGAGAGGGCAACGAGGACGGCCACTGCCACGGTGCCGGCTGCTGCCAGGCCCATCACGCTCAGGAAGGGCAGGCCCGGTACCACCAGGGCGGCCAGGGCAATGATGACGGTCAGGCCGGCAAAAAGCACGGCGTTGCCTGACGTTCCCGTGGCGCGTGCCACGGACTCCTCCGGATCCATGCCGGTGAGCAGCTGGGTCCGGTGCCGGTTGACGATGAAGAGGGAGTAGTCGATGCCCACGGCCAGGCCAAGCATCAGGGCCAGCATGGGGGAGATGGAGCTCATGTCGAACGCACCGGACAGGGCAAACGTGATGCCCACGCCCACGCCGACACCGATCAAGGCCATCAGCAGCGGCAGCCCGGCCGCGACCAAGGTGCCGAGCATCAGGATCAGGACCAGGGCGGCGACGGCGATGCCGATGATTTCTGCCGTGCCGAAGAGCTCGGAGATGTCCTCGGTGATTTCCTTGCTGGCCAGTGCGGTGACGCCGGCGGCAGACGTTTCATGCGCGATGTCCTGGACCTGCTGCCGCACGGCAGGGGTGAGGGCGTTGATGGAGGTGGTGAACTGAACCTGCGCCACCGCGGCCAGGCCGTCCGCTGACACGAAACGGATTCCGGTTGAGGCCTCTGCCTGCCGTTTGCCGAGCTCCAGTTTTGCCTTGGCGGCTTCGAGTTCCTGCGTGCCCGCAGCAAGCTGTTCCTGCCCTTGGGCCAGCGCAGTCTTTTGCTGTCCCAGCTGTGCCTCGACGACGGCGGCGGGCGCCCCGGCGGCCGTAAGCTGCTGCTCTGCGGCACTCAGCCGCGCTGCACCGGCGTCGAGCTGGGCGCGTGAGGCGTCCAGCTTGGCCTGGCCCGCAGCCAGCTGCTGCCCGCCGTCGGTGAGGGCCTGTCCGGCCTGGTCCAGCTGCGCCTGGGTGGCGAACGGATCAGTGGTGGCCTTGACCTCCGGGAGTTCGCCAAGTTTGGCGAGGGCGGCCGCGACGGCCGCACGGCTCTCGTTGGTGAAGCCGCCGGCGGGGGCTTCGAAAACAATCGTCGCGGAGCCGCCTGAGGCCGACGGCAGTTCCTGCTTCAACTTGTCCGCGATGCGCTGGGTCTCCGTGCCCGGAATCTGGAAATTGTTGGAGAGTGTGCCGTGGAAGGCGGCAGCTGAGCCGCCCACCGCAACCAAGACGGCGAGCCAGAGTGAGATGACCAGCCAGCGGTGACGGTACGAAAACTTGCCGAGGCGGTAGAGCAGCAGGGCCATGTCAGAGCCGTTCTTTGAGGAGGGTAGGGGCAGTACTGGAAGTGGAGGTGGCCGGGCTGCCGAAGCCGGAGCCCAGGTGACCCATCGCATCAATCAGCAGTTGGCGCAGCACGGCGAGCGAGGCGGGGGAGAGGTCGGCCCCGTACCGGGCGAACCAGACATCCATGGCC
>JBDTQQ010000257.1:0-4567 GCA_039932075.1 Pseudarthrobacter sp.
ACACCGAGCTCAGCGACCTCATGGCGGAGCTGGAAAAGGCCAGCGGCCGCGACCTTGACCAGTGGGGCCGGCTCTGGCTGGAGACGGCCGGCGTCAACACCCTCAAGCCTGAACTCGAGGTGGACGGCTCCGGGACACTTACCTCCTTCAGCATCGTCCAGTCAGCGGTGGCGGAATGGCCCACCATCCGTCCGCACCGGCTGGCCGTCGGGTTCTACAACCTGAACAGCTCAGGCAAGCTGGAACGCGTGCACCGGGAGGAGCTCGACGTCGACGGCGAGCGCACCGAGGTGCCCGCGCTGGTTGGGCTGGCGCAGCCGGACCTGGTCCTGGTGAACGACGACGACCTCGCCTACGCCAAGGTCAGGCTGGACGAGAAGTCCCTGGCCACGGCCACAGCACATCTGAAAGATTTCAGCGGCAGCCTTCCCCGCACCCTGGTCTGGAACTCCGCCTGGGATGCTGCCCGCGACGGCGAATCCCCCGCGCGCCGGTACGTGGAACTGATCCTGGCCAACGTGGCGGCCGAGTCGGACTCGTCCGTCATTCTGGTCCAGCTGCGCCAGCTGGCCACCACGTTGAACTTCTATGTTGCCGAGGAGCACCGCGCAGCCACCACCGTGGCGGCTGTGGACACGCTGTGGGATCTCGCCAGCGCAGCGGCCGGCGGCTCGGATGCCCAGCTACAGTTTGTGAAGTCGTTCGCCCTGCTGGCCTCCAGCGGCACCCAGTTGGACACCGTGGCCGGCCTTTTGGACGGCTCCGCCGCACTGGAGGGGCTGGCAGTGGACCAGGACCTGCGCTGGGAACTGCTCGCCTCGCTGGTAGCCGGTGGCCGCCGGGGCCAGGAAGAGATCGACGCGGAACTGGAGCGCGACAACACTGCCAGCGGACAGAACGCCGCCGCGCTTGCCACCGCTTCGCTCCCCACCCCGGAAGCCAAGGCTGCCGCGTGGGAGTCGATCGTGGTCAAGGGCGAGCTCTCCAATGCGCTGCAGGGTTCGGCAGTCACGGGCTTTATGCGCGTCCTTGACCGGACGCTCCTGGAGCCCTACGCGGAAAAGTACTTCGACGCCGTTCCCGGGGTCATGGCGAACCGCACCCACGCTCTGGCCCAGCAGATCGTCGTCGGGCTTTACCCGGCGCTGCTGACCACGCAGGCTACGGTGGACCGCACGGACGCGTTCCTGGCGGGGCTCCCGGCGGACAGCGCCGCACTGCGGCGGATGATGCTGGAAAACCGCGACGGCGTGGCCCGGGCCCTGCGGGCACGCGCGGCTGACGTCCTTCCTGACGAGCTCTAGGCTGGCAGGATGGGACTGAGTGAGCACAACTATTCGCTGACCGTGCGGTGGACCGGCAACCTGGGTGACGGGACATCTTCCTACCGCGGCTACTCACGGGACCACGACATCGTGATCCCCGGGCTGCCGGTCCTTCAGGGGTCAGCGGACCCGACATTCCACGGCGACCGTGAGCGGTACAACCCGGAGCAACTGCTGCTGGCGGCGCTGGCGCAGTGCCACATGCTGTCCTTCCTGCACGTGGCGGTCCGGCACGGCGTGGTGGTCACCGATTACCAGGACAGCGCCACCGGCGTAATGCGCCTGAACCGGGACGGCAGTGGACAGTTCGATTCCGTCACGCTGAACCCGCGTGTCACAGTGGCGGATGCGGCCCATGTGGAGCTGGCCGGCCAGCTCCACATGGAGGCGAACCAGGTCTGCTTCATCGCCCGGAGCGTGAATTTCCCCGTACTGCATTCCCCGGTCACTGTTGCCGCATAACCCAACTAACTAGCAGATAACGCACCCAAATCGTCCTTTGAGTGCGTTAAATGCGAGCCAGTTGGGGGTGGGCGGTGGGATCAGGGGCTGCGAAGGACTTCCGCAGCCAGCCGGGCTTCGGTTGCCGGCGCGAGTCCTGCCTTCCGGTGGCGTTCCAGGCCTTGGCGGCGCTCGTCCGCGAGCGTGTCCGCCAGGGTCTCCTGCCAGGGCCGTATGATCAGGCCGGCGGCCCTGGCAGCCTGGTTGCTGCGTGTGCAGAACCCGTCGTGGCCGGGTGGCAGCCACAGCGGAAGGGAATCCGGTCCGGACCAGTAGTCGATGCCGTGGTCGGTGAGCCAGTCCTCTGAAACGCTCAGCACCTCGCCTTCGAACCCGGCGGCGGTCCGCGCCTCCTCGATGTACTCGCCAAACGACACCCGGTCCCCCACCGCGTTCAACGGGCCGGTTACGCCCCGCTCCGCCGCGGTGATGATCCAAGCCGCGAGGTCCCGTACGTCAATGACCTGTGTGGCATGACCGGCGATGTCGGGGACGACGGCGGGCCGGTTGTCCCGCGCAAACCTCGCCGGCCAGTAACCGTAGCGGTCAGTCCCGTCCCCCGGACCACCGATCAGGCCGGCGCGGCAGAGATGCGCGTTGCCACCGGTGGCCTTGACGGTTTGCTGTTCAATGGCTGCTTTGGATTCCCCGTAGTTTTCGGGGGTGGATTCGGTGCCCGGCGCCAGGGGCTGCAGAAGCGGGGCATCCTCGATGGCGCCGGGTGTCGAATGGTCTGCGTAGACAGAACAGCTGGACACAAACGTCCAGTGGCCCGCCCGGTTAGCTAGTGCTGCGTGCGCTTCCGTGGCAGGCACAGGATCACGGGCCACATCGATGACGGCATCCCAGTCCCCGCGAACCTCCGTGTAGCTGTTCGCGCCGAGTGAACGGTCTGCCCGCACCCAGCGGACGCCCGCCGGTGGTTCCGCCGCGGAACCACGGGCCAGGCAAGTGACGTGATGCCCTGCAGCCACCGCCTGCCGGGCGACTTCTGAGGAGAGGAAGGCTGTTCCGCCGAGGACGAGGATGCGCATGGGTCCACGGTACGGCGCTAATGTTGAAGGAGAACAGAGCCTTACGCGCCGGGCGAACCCGCGCAGGCCTACGTTATCCCCGGCCGCCGCCGGAGACCCCAAGGAGTTTCACCCTTTATGTTCAGCATGCTGTCGATCCTTCCCTCCGCCGCCAGTGAGCCCGACGGCATCAGCATCCCAGGAATCGTGATCAGCCTCGGAGTGGGCATAGCTGTCTGGCTGGTGGCGACGTTCGTCATCTCCCGGATCAGCAAGAGGGTGGCCTCGGGGAGCAACTTCTTCAAGAAGGCGCACTTCAAGTGGGTTGCCCCGGCAATCCGCGCCCTGGACCATGAGCGCCGCGTGCAGCGGGCTGAGACCATCGGTTCGCTCCTCAACAGCATCGTCGGTGTGCTGGTGGCGGTAATCACCAGCATGTATGTGCTGCAGAACCTGGACATCAATATCGCCCCGCTGCTGACCAGCGTGGGCATCCTGGGTGTTGCTATCGGTTTCGGCGCCCAGCAGCTGATCCGTGACTTCCTCGCCGGCATCTTCATCACCATCGAGGACCAGTACGGGATCGGCGACGTCATCGAAACGTCCGAGGTGGTGGGTGTTGTCGAGTCCATGGGGCTGCGCATCACCCGCGTCCGCTCCGAGGACGGCGCCATTTGGTACCTCCGCAACGGTGAAATCCTGCGCGTGGGCAACCGGTCACAGGGAACCTACGTACCGGTCGAGGTTCCGGCTGCAGGCGATGAGGCCGCTTTGCACGAACCGGCCACGAACACGGAGACTAAGAAGACTGACCAGAAGGCGGCAGAATAGAGCCATGACCATACCCGTCGAACCGCAGCGGCCACGCCAGCTCATGCAGAACGATCCGTTCAGCCAGCCCGGCTACACCGACAATTTCTATGACGCCGTGGGCGGGCATGAGACCTTTGTCCGGCTGATAGATGTGTTTTACGACGGCGTGGCCACGGACCCGCTGCTGCGCCCGATGTACCCGGAAGAGGACCTTGGGCCCGCCAAGCGACGCTTCCGGATGTTCCTGGAACAGTACTGGGGAGGGCCCACCACGTACAGCGAAGAACGCGGCCACCCACGCCTGCGTATGCGGCACATGCCGTTCCGGGTCACCCCTGAGGCAAAGGAACGTTGGCTGTTCCACATGCGGACGGCGGTGGACTCCCTGGAGTTGGCCCCTTTGTACGAGGGAACGCTTTGGGACTACATGGAACGCGCCGCCCTGTCCATGGTGAACAGTCCTTTGGAAGCCTAGAGGCCACTGCCTGTCCGCACCAGGACGTGCCCGCGTGAACCGCTGAGGCGGAACCACCGGCCTGCCCGGTAGAGCACCTGTTCCCCCTCGGCGAGGAACCCCAGGGTGAGGGCCGCGAAGGCTGCTCCTGCCGGGAGGCCGGAGTCGTCCAGGGCGCGGCCCCACACCGCGGCACGCGCGCTGTTGACGATCAGGGCCCCGGGCTGCGCAGGAACAATTCCAGCCACCTCGGTGATACCGGCTTCGGCAGCTCGACGGAGTTCGGAATCCTGCAGCGGGCCGACCCGCTCCCAGCCCGTCCGCGGCGCGCCGACCCCCGTCCACGATTCGGCGACGGTGGACGGAGGAACCGGCAGCTCGACGTCGTCCTCCCCTGCCCTGGCCAGACGGTCAAGGACCGCTGACAACGCAACGGTGGCGTCAACCGTGGAAGGCTCCGC
>JBDTQQ010000258.1:0-4544 GCA_039932075.1 Pseudarthrobacter sp.
ACTCCATGTTGTCTTCAATGCGCAGCAGGAAGCAGGAGACCAGCTCGCCGCGCTGGCGCTTGCCGGCGTTCAGGAAGGTCGGCGTGGCCGGCTGGAAGCGGCCCTCGATGATCTCGTCCACCATCTGCAGGGCGAGCTTCTCGTCGCCGCGGGCCAGGTGCAGGGCCACCATGCAGACGCGGTCCTCGTAGCGCTCCAGGAAACGCTTGCCGTCGAACGTCTTCAGCGTGTAGGACGTGTAGAACTTGAACGCGCCCAGGAAGGTCTCGAAGCGGAACTTCTTCTTGTACGCGCGGTTGTAGAGCTCGCGGATGAAGTTCATCGTGTACTGGTCGAGGGTCTCACGCTCGTAGTACTGGTTCTTCACCAGGTAGTCGAGCTTCTCTTCCAGGTCATGGAAAAAGACCGTGTTGTTGTTAACGTGCTGCAGAAAGTACTGGTGGGCAGCCTCGCGGTCAGCCTCGAACTGGATCTCGCCGTTGGGGCCGTACAGGTTCAGCATGGCGTTGAGCTCGTGGTAGCCCAGCCCCTTGTAGGCGGCAGGCATCTCAGGCTTTTCGAGGTCCACGCCGTGCTTCTCGACGGCGGCACTCAGCTTTTCAGCTGCTGCGCCCTGGCCTTCGGCCCTGGTTACTTCTGTGTCTGCGACAGTCGTGTCCAAAACGTGTCCAATCCATTGGTTACGCGGGCAACGTCTTCTGGCGTGCCCATAAGTTCAAAGCGATAAAGCCGGGGTACCTGACATTTCGCCGCGATGATGTCCGCGGCCATGCAGTAGTTATCCCCAAAGTTTGTGTTGCCTGCACCGATAACCCCCCGGACCAGTTGCCTGTTCTGCGGGTTGTTCAGGAAGCGGATGACCTGCTTGGGCACTGAGCCCTCTCCCCCGGTGCCGCCGTAAGTCGGAACCACCAGCACGTACGGCTGGGTAGCGAGAAGTGGCGCGTCCTTTGCCTGGAGCGGGATCCGTGCCGCGTCGATGCCCAGCTTCGTGACGAAGCGGCTGGTGTTCTCGGAGGTGGAGGAAAAGTAGATGAGCCGGCTCTGCGTGGTGACAGGGGGCAATGGGGCCGCCTGGGCCCTGGCCTCTGCCAGTGCTGCCACGGGAGTCACCTCATGTGTGGGTCGAAAGATTGCCGGTTGGCGGGAAGTGGAGGCTAAGCCACGGAGGAGACGGCAGCCTGTGCCAGTTCCTCGATTTTGTCTGGGCGGAAGCCTGACCAGTGGTCCTGGTCGGTGACCACAACAGGTGCCTGCATGTAGCCAAGTGCCTTCAGGCGCTCGAGCGCATCGGCGTCCTGAGAGATGTCAACGCTCTGGTAAGCGATGCCTTTTTTGTCCAGCGCTCGGTACGTTGCGTTGCACTGCACACACGCAGGTTTGGTGTAAACCGTAACGGTCATGGTCCCTGTCCCCTTTATCGAAATCTTCGCTCGTCTTTGTCCCGCCCAAGCTGTACGTCGATACTACATGTAGTGCAGACGGCTCTTCGGAACCCCAAGATGATGTATTACAAGTATGTCATTTTATGCACTCTTAATCCACAGGAGAGGGGTTCAAAATGTCCCGGATTCCAGCCGTTTTTGCGCACTTCATCCACACCCTGTGGAGTAGTTAGCCACATTTAACGGCCCGCGTGTCGCCCGCCGGACGGCGTGTCGCGCCTGGTGGCCAGGGCCCGCGCATGCGTCCCGGACCACTACATGTAGTGGCGCCTTCGACCCGGGACGACGCTGCAGCGGGGCCGTACGATCAAGCTATTAGGGCGAACTGGCCCTCGGAAGCCAGGGAATGAAATCACCGCTGCAAGGGAAAGAAGGTCAGCATGAAACTGACAACACTGGCATGGACAGCGGCAGCCACCGCCGCTACCGCTGCCGCAGGCGGGGTGGCGACGGACCCGGACAGCAGGTGGTACCTGCAGCTGCGCAAGCCGGACTGGCAGCCGCCCGCGATTGCCTTCCCCGTCGTGTGGACGGCTCTCTACGCTGACCTCGCCGTGAGCGCCGCCGTCGCGCTGGACAGCCATGATGCGAGCGATGCTCCGGGCGCAGAGGGAAGCCGGCCACAGATCCGCGCATACCAGGGCGCATTGGCCACAAACTTCATCCTCAATGCCGCGTGGAGCTGGCTGTTCTGGCGCTCACGCCGGCCGTGGCTCGCCGCGGCCGAGGCGGCCGTGCTGGCGGCGAGCAGCGCGGACCTGGTACGGCGGACCTACCGGCTCAACCGCACCGCAGGGGTTTCGCTCGCGCCCTACGCTGCGTGGTGCGGGTTCGCCACCGTTCTGTCCACGGCAATTGCCACGCTCAACGCCGGCACAGTCGCCCGGCAGAAGTAGCCCGGCGCTTCAGCCCCTCGCCACGAGGTTGTCCCGGATCTCCCGGCGCAGGACTTTGCCGATGAGCGAACGCGGAAGGGAATCGAGCACCACTACCCGGCGGGGCACCTTGTAGGCAGTCAGCTGCTCCCTGGCAAAGGCCAGAAGCGCATCAGGATCGATGGTGGTGCCCGGGATCGGGACCACGGCGGCTACCACGTTCTCGCCTCCTCCGGGCCGGGGCAGCCCCACCACGGAGACTTCCGAAATGCCCGGGAAGGTGGCGATGACGTCCTCCACTTCACTGGGCGAGACGTTGAAGCCGCCGGTGATGATCAGCTCCTTGATCCGGTCCCGGATGGTGACGAAGTAGTCGTTGTCCACCGAGACGATGTCACCGGTGCGGAACCAGCCGCCGTCGAGCAGGGCATCCTCGGTTTCCTGCGGCCGGTTCCAGTAGCCGGAGAACACCTGCGGGCCGCGGATCAGGAGTTCCCCTTCCTCCCCCGGCGCGCGGTCAAGGGCGACGTTCTTCGGGTCCACCACGCGGATGTCTGTCAGCGGGAACGGCACGCCTACGGTGCCGGGCTTCCGGCTCGGTCCGAAGGGGTTGCCGATGGCGATGGGGGAAGTTTCGGTCAGCCCGTAGCCTTCGATGAGGTAGCCGCCGGTCGCTTTCTCCCAGGTCTCCACAGTGGCTGGGGGCAGGTTCATGGCGCCCGAGATGGAGAAGCGGATGCTTTCCAGCCCGATGCCGCGTTGCGCCGCCGCGGCGGCAATGCGGTCATAGATCGGCGGTACGGCAGGCAGGAACGTGGCAGGAGACTTCCTGAGCGCCTTCAACACGAGGTCCACGTCGAACTTGGGGAACAGGACCAGTTTCGCGCCGATGCTGAGGGCGAACGTCATGCACAGGGTAAGGCCATAGGCGTGGAACATCGGCAGCACAGCATAGACGGTCTCCCTGCCCTCCTTCAGCCCGGGCACCCAGGCCCGGCCCTGCGCGGCGTTGGCCCGCAGGTTGGCGTGGGTAAGCATGGCGCCCTTAGGCAAGCCGGTGGTGCCGGAAGTGTACTGGAGGACGGCAAGGTCCTGGGCAGCGGGACGTGGATGTTTCTTCTTGAGCTCCCCGGCGTCCAGGAGCTGCCGCCACGGCAGCACCGGCCGCAGGGCGGGCGCTGGCCAGCCCTTCGGCTCGCCCCTGCCGAGGGTCAGGGCGGCACGGGCCTTGCGGGCGGCGGGTACCGGAAGCCGCAGCGCCAGGCGCTGCGGCAGCGGCATCGCGGGGATGAGTTCCACCGAGACAATGGTGCGGAGCCCGACGTCGGCAGGCAGCTGACGGACCCGCTCAACAGCCTTGTCCCAAACGATCGCGACGGCGGCCCCATGGTCCTCGAACAGGTGCCGCAGTTCACGGTCCGTGTAGAGCGGATTGTGTTCCACCACCACTGCGCCGAGACGCAGCACGGCGTGGAAGGCGACCACGTGCTGCGGGCAGTTCGGCATCACGAGGGCCACTCTGTCGCCTGCTTTGACGCCCAGTTTCTTCAGGCCCGCGGCGGCCCGGCTGATCAGTTTTCCGAGCTCGCGGTAGCTAGTGTGTGCGCCGAAGAACTCAATGGCAGTCTTGGCCCCGTAGCGGCGTACGGACTTGTCCATGAGGTCCACCAGCGAACCCTGCGGAAGCACCAGGTCTACCGGGACACCCGGCCCATAGGAACCTGTCCACGGGCGCTCACTCCAGGGCTGTCCCGGGCGGGCTGCGGCACCCTGCCCGGTCCCGCCGTCGGGCGCCTTCCTCGTGGGTTTCTTCTTCATCAACGGTCCTTGCCACTGGGATCTGCCGGAGCAGGCGCGCCTACCTGCGCACCGCAAGAATCCTACCTGCGCGCGGACGGATGAGCGGGCCTCTAACTGCGGTCCCGCTTGAATGTCAGACCCCCTTGTCATGATGGCTACATGAGGAACCCGGCAGTGGCGAAGGCATATGCGGACATCACCGCGGCCGTTGCTGTGCTCACCGGCGTGGTGAACGAACGTTGTTCCGATGAACTTTCTGCGGAGGGCTATCCGCTGCGGGGATTGTCCGAGGATTGCCTGGATATTCTGACCGGGGCCGCGGCAGCGGATGCGCAGATGGCTGGTTTGAAAGCACTAACAGCCGTGAAGTACGCGGATGTTGCCCGCGCGGTGGCTCCTCCGGATGCTTCGGTCCAGGCCCAGG
>JBDTQQ010000259.1:0-4543 GCA_039932075.1 Pseudarthrobacter sp.
GCCCTGTTCCGTCTGGCCGCACCGTTGATCGCCTTGGGCGTCCTTCTGGGCGGCTGCGGACAGACCCCGCCTTCCAAGGATCAGAATGCGCTTCCTGGCGCCCGTTCCGGGGCGGCTCAAAGTCTCGGCGGCAATGCCGCGGAGCCCGCGGACGGGGCAGGCAGGTTGACGACGGCTGCGGTTCCGTTGAACCTGCCGGCCGGCTCGGCCTACCGGAATCCCGCGAACGGCCGCGACGAGGTCATCGTGGAGGACATCCGGCGCACGGCCGTGCTGATCGGCGATTCCCAGTCCGAACCTTTGATGTCGTGGCCACGGCAGGCGCTGGCTGCCGTCGGGTACAAGGTTTACTTCTGTGGGTTGAGCGGCACCGGCTTTGTGGCCGCCAATGGCAAGACCGGCAACTTCATCACGGCCCTGGAGCGCGGTGACTGGAAGTTGCCATACGGTGAACCTCCCCTCGTGGTGGTTGAGGGCGGCGGCAATGACGCTGCCCGCGGGGCAACCGACGCCCAGATCGTCTCCAACGCCGAGCGTCTGATCGGCACCCTCCGGGAGCGCTACCCGGGCAGCAGGTTCGCCATGATCGGCACGCTCGCCCGCGGTGCGAACCACGGCGGCGGCCGCCGCACCCAGGTCGACACGCTGCTGGGATCCGTTGCGGAGAAAAATGCGATCCCGTTCGTCAGTGTCGGGGACTGGCTGACCCGGTACAGCCTGACCGACATGCTGGCGGACGGGCTTCACGTCAACGCCCGGGGGCATGGCCGGCTTGGCGAGCTGCTCACCTCCAGGCTGCGGTCACTGGGGCTTGCGGCCCCGGACTCCGCGGCTAAAGTGGCGGCAGCGGCGCCTGGCCGCTGAGCCCGGGCGACGCAGCGGCCGCCGAAGCCACGAGGTATCAGCGGATGAAACACGGGGCCGGTGCCCGACCCAACGGGTAGGCGCCGGCCCCGGTGCTCAGGCAACTTCCGGCGGCAGCACGAGGCGTGCGCCCGGGATGGCGTTGAGCAGGGCCTTGGTGTAGTCCCGCTGCGGCGAATCGAAGACGTCGTCGGTGGAACCGGCCTCCACCAGCTTGCCTTTTTCCATTACGCACACGTGGTCGGCGATCTGCCGGACCACCGCCAGGTCGTGGGTGATGAACAGGTAGGTCAGGCCCAGCCGTGACTGCAGTTCGGCGAGCAGGTTCAGCACCTGGGCCTGCACCAGGACGTCCAGGGCGGACACGGCCTCGTCGCAGATGATCACCTCCGGATCCAGGGCCAGGGCACGCGCAATCGCGACGCGCTGGCGCTGGCCGCCGGAGAGCTCATTGGGGTAGCGCTGCATCGTGGACTGCGGCAGGGCCACCTGGTCCAGTAGTTCGCGGACCTTCTTCTCCCGGCTGGCCTTGCCCCCGATCTTGTGGGTCCGCAGCGGTTCTTCGATAGTCCTGAAGATGTTGTACATCGGGTCCAGGGAACCGTAGGGATCCTGGAAGATCGGCTGCACCCGGCGGCGGAAGGCGAAGATTTCCCTGGCGTTCAGCGTGGCGGTGTCCACGCCATCGAAGATGATCTTGCCGGACGTGGGCGCCAGGAGGTTCAGGACCATCTGCGCCACGGTGGACTTGCCGGACCCAGACTCCCCCACAATCGCCGTCGTCGTGCCGCGCCTGACGCCGAAGGAAACGTCGTCCACGGCGGTGAAGTCCGTCGAGCGGCCGAAGCCGGAGCGCAGTTTGAAGACCTTGCTCAGGTTCTCGATCTGCAGGACCTCCTCCGGCAGGGACGCCTCAACCACGACGTCCTCGCTGGGTGCGAGCAGTTCCTCCGATTCGACGCCGAGTGCCTTGGCCACCTGGATGCGCCGGGACGCCAGCGACGGCGCCGACGCCACCAGCCGCTGGGTGTAGGGGTGCTGCGGATTCTGCAGCAGCTCCAGCGACGGCCCGGATTCCACGACCTGCCCGCGGTACATGACCACGACCTTGTCAGCGCGCTCGGCGGCCAGGCCGAGGTCGTGGGTGATCAGCAACACCGCGGTCCCGAGTTCGGCCGTCATGGTGTCCAGGTGATCCAGGATCTGGCGCTGCACGGTCACGTCCAGCGCCGACGTCGGCTCATCGGCGATGAGCAGGCGCGGCTGGCAGGAGAGGCCGATGGCGATCAGGGCGCGCTGGCGCATGCCGCCGGAGAATTCGTGCGGGTACTGCCTGGCCCGCCGGGCTGCGTCGGGCAGCCCGGCCTGGGCGAGGACCTGCGCGACGTCGGCCGGGCCGCTGGGCAGTCCGTTGGCCTTCAGTGTTTCGCGGACCTGGAAACCGATCTTCCAGACCGGGTTCAAATTGGACATCGGGTCCTGCGGGACCATGCCGATGCTGGTGCCGCGGAGTTCGATCATCCGTTTTTCACTGGCGTGGGAGATATCCTCCCCATCGAAAAGGATCCGGCCGGCCGAGACGCTGCCGTTGCCGGGCAGCAGCCCGATGGCGGCCAGCGCCGTCGTGGACTTGCCGGACCCTGACTCGCCGACGATGGCGACGGTTTCGCCGGGCATGATGCTCAGGTGCGCGTTCCGCACGGCCTGCACGTCACCGTTGCTGGTGGCGAAGCTGATCGCAAGGTCCTTGATTTCAAGCAACGGACGCTCGGCGCCGTAGCCCTCTTCGAGGATTTCTACTGTGGTGTTCATGGCGTCCCCTTTCATCGCTTGCGCGCTTTGGGATCCAGCGCATCACGGAGGGCGTCGCCCAGCATGATGAAGCTCAGGACGGTGATGGACAGGGCGATGGACGGGTAGAGCAGCGGCATCGGATTGGAGCGGAGTGATGACTGGGCGGATTGGATGTCGTTGCCCCAGGACATCACGCTCGGGGGCAGGCCGATCCCCAGGAAGGACAAGGTGGATTCAGCCACAATGAAGGTGCCCAGCGAGATGGTGGCCACCACGATGATGGGGGCGAGCGCGTTGGGCATGACGTGCCGCAGCAGCGACCGGAAGCGGGACACGCCCAGCGACCGGGCCGCGGTGACGAAGTCGGCGTTGCGGACCTCGATCACGGCGCCGCGCGTAATGCGGGCGATCTGCGGCCAGCCGAAGACCACGAGGATCACGACCAGGGACCAGACGTTGCGGTTGGCCCGGAAGACCGGCAGCTGGGTGAGGACGATGGCGCCGAGGATCAGCGGGAGGGCGAAGAAAATGTCGTTGATCCTGGCGAGGATGGCATCCACCCAGCCGCCGTAGTAGCCGGCCAGGGCACCCATCGCGCCGCCGATGATGAGGACACCGATCGTCGTGAAGAGCCCGACGATCACCGACGACTGTGTCCCGTAGATGACCCGGGCGTAGACGTCGCATCCCTGCCGGGTGAAGCCGAGCGGGTGGCCGGCAACCGGGCCGCCGTTGGAGTCCGCCAGCTGGCAGGCCTCCGACGTCGGGTTGAGGGGTGAAAACAGCCCGGGAAGCAGGCTGACGAGGACCACGACGACGATCAGGAATACGGAGATCAGGAAGAGCGGCTGCTTGCGCAGGTTCTTCCAGGCCTCGCCCCACAGGCTCAACGGAGCGTTTTCCTCGCGGACCGTGTCCGTCACCTGGAGCGGGGTCTCGTCGGGATCGGCGACGAAGTGCCCGATGCTGCGGCCGGACTTCAGCCCGGTGGAATCTGGAGGGGTGTAATCAGGAGTCATAACGGATCCTCGGATCAAGCCAGGCGTAGAGCAGGTCAACGAGCAGATTGGACACGACGTAGACCAGGACCAGGACGGTGACGATGGATACCACGGTCGGTCCCTCACCCGTCGTGACGGCCCGGTAAAGCCGGTTGCCGACGCCGGGAACGTTGAAGATCCCTTCGGTCACGATCGCACCTCCCATGAGTGCGCCGAGGTCGGCACCGAGGAACGTGATGACCGGGATTAACGAGTTCCGCAGGATGTGGACGCGCACCACCCGGCTGCGGGAGAGCCCCTTGGCCGTGGCCGTCCGGACATAGTCGGCGCTCATGTTTTCGATCACGGATGTGCGGGTCAGCCGCAGGACGTAGGCAAAGGAGCCCAGGCCGAGCACGACGGCGGGCAGGATGAGGTCCTGGATGGGCGCTGCGGAACTGACCGTCGGTTTGGCCCAGCCCAGCTGCACGCCGACGAAGAACTGCAGCAGGAAGCCGAGGACAAAGATCGGGATGCTGATCACGATCAGGGAAGCGACCAGCACCGTGCCGTCGAAGAACTTTCCCTTGCGCAGCCCGGCGATCAGGCCAAAGATGATGCCGAAAAAAGCTTCGATGATCAGGGCCATCCGTGCGGTGACGGGGAAGACTTCGCCCAGCACCGCGGCGATGGGGCGTCCGGAGAAGTCCAGGCCCAAGTCAAAGGTGAAGATGCTCTTGAGGTAGAGGAGGTACTGGATCCAGAACGGCTGGTCCAGGTTGTACTGGGCCCGCAGTTGCGCGGCCACTGACTCGTTGACCGGCTTGTCGCCGAACAGCGCCACAATGGGGTCGCCGGGGAGGCTGAAGACAAGGAAATAGACCAGGAGGGTTGCCCCGAGGAAT
>JBDTQQ010000260.1:0-4535 GCA_039932075.1 Pseudarthrobacter sp.
TGCGCCTGTCAGTTGTTCGGCCCACGTTGCGCCGTGGACGGCGATGGCCGCCCCTGCAGCGTCGCGCTGGCCGGGTACTGTGGCCGTGCGTTGCGCCCGGTGGCGTGCCCGGATGCCTTCCTTGGCCGCCCTGTCGCGCTCAGACATACCGTTACCTCTTCCAGGTGCCGTGTTGCAGATGTGCCGCCTGCGGTATGCAGGGCAGGGACAACCAGGAATTATTGAATGGTCAGCCCCTCCGTTAGATTAGTCCAGTGACTACCTCTCAGCAGACTGTACGCAAGGCCGTAATCCCCGCAGCCGGGCTCGGCACCAGATTCCTGCCAGCCACCAAAGCCATGCCCAAGGAAATGCTTCCAGTGGTGGACAAGCCTGCCATTCAGTACGTTGTTGAAGAGGCTGTCAACGTTGGACTGAACGACATCCTGATGATCACGGGACGCAACAAGCGCGCACTGGAGGACCACTTCGACAGGGTTCCTTCGCTGGAGGACACGCTGGAAGCCAAGGGCGATATGGCCAAGCTCGAGTCGATTCAGGCAGCCAGCAACCTCGGTGATATCCACTACGTCCGCCAAGGTGACCCCAACGGCCTGGGCCACGCGGTCCTTCGTGCGAAGCAGCACGTCGGCAACGAACCGTTCGCTGTCCTCCTCGGCGACGACCTGATCGATGCCCGGGATGAGCTCCTCAGCACCATGATCGAAGTGCAGGCCAAGACAGGCGGATCCGTGGTGGCCCTCATTGAGGTGGAGCCCTCCCAGATCAGTGCCTACGGGTGCGCCGACGTCCAGGCCATCGAGGGTGAAAGCTACGTCAGGATCAACAAGCTCGTTGAAAAGCCCGACGTGGACGAGGCCCCCTCAAACCTGGCCGTCATTGGCCGCTACGTCCTCCACCCTGAAGTTTTCGAGGTCTTGGAGCGCACGGGCCCGGGCCGCGGCGGCGAAATCCAGCTGACGGACGCGCTGCAGGAACTGGCCGCCGGCCATGGCGAGGGCTACGGCGTTTACGGTGTGGTCTTCCGCGGCCGCCGTTACGATACCGGTGACAAGCTCAGCTACCTCAAGGCCTGCGTCCAGCTCGCCATTGACAGCGAGGACCTCGGCCCCGGCCTTCGGGAGTGGCTGCCGGGCTTCACTGCCGGCCTCGCTAAATAGCTGCCGTGCGTCCCGGACCAACCTGGCCCACCGCCCTGGAATGCGGTGACCTGGTCCTGCGCCCCATCAGGTACCGGGACAAGAGGGAGTGGACCGAGGTCCGGTCACGCAACCGGGAGTGGCTGGAGCCTTGGGAAGCCTCCAACCCGGCGCCCGGTGGCCTTCTCCCGGACTACCGGCAGATGGTGCGGTCCCTGAAGATTCAGGCAGCCCAAGGCACCGCCTTGCCGTTCCTGATCACGGAACGCACGCCAAGGTCCGCGGCGCCCGCCATCGTTGGCCAGCTGACAGTGTCCTCGATTGTGTGGGGTTCGGCCATGATGGCGACCTTGGGGTATTGGGTCGACCAGGCACGGGCCGGGCATGGGATTGCACCCACTTCTGTTGCCCTGGCGACCGATCACTGTTTCCAGGTCCTCGGGCTGCACCGGATGGAGATCAACATTCGGCCCGAGAATGGCCCCAGCCTGAGGGTGGTAGAAAAGCTCGGCTTCCGCGATGAGGGTTACCGGCCCCGTTTCCTGCACATCAACGGGGACTGGGCTGACCACCGGTCGTTCGCGTTGACGGCGGAAGAAGTACCCGAAGGACTGCTCAGCCGGTGGCTGGCATCCCAGGCCTGACCTGCAAAGGCTCTTCCGGGGTCATAAATCCATTGATTTGCCACGTTGCCCGCGACACACCGAGGCTAATGCGGGAGCCGCTGGAGGAATGCTCATACGGTTTTGATTGTGGACTTCCCTCTCAGCAGCTCAGTGATCCTTGTGGTTGCCGTTGTGCTCTGGATCGTATGGGTTGCGCCTTACGTCCTGCGGAACCGACGGCACCAGGCCCAGGCCGCTGCTGACTATTTCGCGGATGTTCCAGCTATTCAATCATCGGACCCAAGAGCCGGGATGGTCATGAATATCGCCGCCCCGCAGGAGAAAGCCATGGATATCAGGAAGAGCCCCGAAACCGTAGCCGCGCCTTCCGGCAGTGCAACGACCGGCGCGTTCCGGATCCGATACGGCCGGACCGCCATTGCCCTCGCCGGCGTGGCCGGATTGCTGACCGCCTTTGTTTCCGCTGTCCTGCTGCTGTTTGGGCTGGGAACGGCCTTGCTGCCGATTGCGGGTTTGGCCACCACGGTCATTGCCGTGGTGCTGTTGCGCTTCCTGGCTGTGCGGGACCGCAAAGCCAGGGTGCAGGCTGCCTTCCGCTCCGCCATGAGCGCCCCGGTCCGCCGCCAGGAACCGGCTTCGGACGTGCAGGAGAAGCCACGACCGGCAGCTCAGCCGGAAAGCCGGCTCTTTGACGCTGAGGCTCACACGCCGGCCCCGAAACCGCTCACTGCGATGGAGCTCCGGGAAGCAGCCTTGGCAGTCGCTGTTGCCGCGGGAGACGCCAGTGCCAGCGAGGCAATGAAGTCCGTGCCCGCCGAAACCACATGGGAACCTGTAGACGTGCCCAAGCCTGTGTACGTTGAGGCAGCCAAGGCCGAGCGTCCCGCGCCGGAGCCGCTTGATCTGCCGGAAGCACCCAAAGCCGTGGGTAAGCCGTCCCTGAAGCAGGGAACCCCCGTAGTCCCGCCCGTGCCGTCAGGCAAGCCGCTCACCAAGGCCCAGAGCGCCCTGAGCAACCTCGACGACGTCCTGCAGCGCCGCCGCGCGTGACCGCGATTGGCATTGCGCAGGGAAAATTTGTAGCCTAAGTTCACCGGTGCCGCCGTTCCTCCCGGGGAAGCGGACTGTTCCGGGGCTATAGCTCAGTTGGTAGAGCGCTTCGTTCGCATCGAAGAGGTCAGGAGTTCGAATCTCCTTAGCTCCACATTGAAGGCCCTCTGACCTGCGGAAACGTTTGGTTCGAGGGCTTTTCTCTCAGCCACTTCTGAACCCACTCCACGAAAACCCCACGTTTTGCGACGAATAGCCTCGGCTAATCACGCGGTTTGTCGACTTTGCCAAGCCTGATCTCTGACTACGGGAATTTCCCGAACGGTGCCCTTCCGGCCGTAGCGGTGGGTTCAAGTCTTGGGCCGGCTCCTCGCACGCGGCAGTATCCAGGCCGAAGCCGCACGCCATCGTCAGTGGCAGCATCGGGTCGGTCAGCCGGGCGCCTTACCGGGCTACTGGCGCCGGCGCGCCTTCTTGACGGGCTTTCACGTAGGAGCGCACCGTGCTATGTCAGGAGATTTGTGGATTTCGCGGACCGGTTCGACCCGCAGGGCCTTCATACAGACACTGCCGCTGCCGCGAGAGGTCCCTTTGGGGGCCTGATTGCTAGCGGCTGGCACACGATGGCTCTCATGATGCGGATCCTGGTCCGGTTTTATCTCAACGAGGCGGCAAGCCTGGCATCGCCTGGAGTCGACGAGCTGCGCTGGATGTCAGCGGTGCGCCCCGGGGACGTTCTTTCCCGATGCACTGCTGTGCAGGCACGGCCTTCCCGGGGCAAACCTGACCGCGTGCTCGTGCACACAGCCATTGAAATCCTGAACCAGAATCAGGAACGGTGGCTACCGTGCCGATGATGAATCTTCTCCGGCGCCGACCGGGCACGTTAACTGTGCCGTCGTGGCCGGAGAGTGAACCGAGTATTAGCCACTGTTCTGCACAGTTATTCGGCCAGCAGTGGAAGTGCCGCGGCCATCCGGCGGTCGCCAGCCGCCACAGGACGCCGTTACCCTTACGGCGGTCTATGCAGGTGGGATTTAGGGGTTGTTCAGATCGGGACGGGTCGGTGGCTTCTCTGTCCTGGCAGGCATACGGCGGCCAAGGTCAGTGCTGCCGCGGCTGCGGTGAAGAGTACGGCCTGGGGTAGCCGGTGGTGGGGGCTATCGGGGCCAGCAGGTACGGCGCTGCCAACCCGGAGCAGGCGAGGGCTATAGGACAAGGCGATGACGGCGCCCAGTTCTCCCGGTGCGGCGATTTGCTCGACCTCCCGGAGCCTGACCATGGGGCATAGGCCGTACCCTGTGCCTAGGACGAGGGCCGCGGTCATCGCGGTGGCAGTTCCGCGGAAGGCTGTGGCGAACGCCGCGGCTAAGTTCAGGGCTGTTGGATGCTATCGGTGTGCTCAAGGGCGGTGATTCGACAATGTGCGCCCGATTAGGGGATGCGGATCGCGAGTTGCTGACACGGCTTTTATCGCTGGGTTTTGGGTACGACCGTTTGCGGATTTCTTACAATTTCTTTGCTTATTGGGGTTCTTGTCCTGCCTTCGGATGGGCTGAGGGGGGAGGGCGGCTGGTTTGCTTCGAGCCGCTGGGCCAGCCAGTAGAGGTAGTCGCGTTTTCTGGACCGGGCAGTCTGGGCACCCAGCGCATCAAGGGCGCAGCTTGGCAAAGTGGGCTCTCGCTGAGGGTGCCAAGTCAAACACAAGGGTCCAGTGGGT
>JBDTQQ010000261.1:0-4534 GCA_039932075.1 Pseudarthrobacter sp.
ACCGAGCACGAACTCGCCGGGGTGCAGGATGAAGGGTTCGCCACTGTCCACCTCGACCAGCCGGGTCAGCTCAGGCTGCTCCTCCGCGGGGTCGATATGGGCGTACTTGTGGTTGTCGAAAAGACGGAAAAACCGGTCGATCCGCACGTCCACCGAGGATGGCTGGACCATCGCGGGGTCGAAGGGTTCGAGGACGATCCGTTGGGAGTCTATTTCGGCACGAATATCGCGGTCACTGATCAGCACGCCTCCCAAATTACTATGCGTTGTCCACAGCGCCCATTTTTGCGTTGTTGCTGTCACCTACTGGGGCTAATGTTGCCTCAGGATGTCAGCCACCGGAGGTCTCCCGGCTGGTACAACTGAACTGAACTGATCTGGGGTTGGTTTGAAAAACTTTGCGGCGCCCGCCGTTGTGGCTATGTTCTGTGCCCTCGCGCTGGTCTCTCCGGCCGCCGGCCTGCACTCCGTCCCGCCGGCGAACCAGCCGTCGGCCGAGGCTGCAGGTGCCTTCGGGCCACGCGCGGTCACGTTGGGTCCCGCGGGCACGGCGGACGACGACGCCGGCGCCCGCGGTGCGGATACCGGCACCGGGTCGCTGCTCGCCCCCGCCGTGGAACCGGTGATCACGCCGGCGTCCCCCGCCGGGGGACAAAACCCGGTGCCCGCAGCAGCCGTGCCGGCAACCGAGGCTGCACCGGCCACCACCTCCGAACCGCTCGTCCCCGACGTTCCTTCCGTGCCGCCCCTGTGGGCCCCCGAGGAGGAACTGGCGCAGAATACGGCCACGGCTCCCCCGCCGCAGGCCTTCGCAACGGAGTCCCCCGGTCCCGGATCCCTTGCCACCGAGGCACTGCTCCCGGACAACAACGCGGCCGCCATCCTGACCGTTTTCAACAAAATCAACGAGTACCGGGTGGCGAATGGCCTGGCCGCGGTCAAGTACCATCCCACGGTGGCCAGCCTCGCGCAGGACTGGTCAGACAACATCGCCAGCCGCGAGGTCATTGAACACCGTGCCAGTTTCTGGACGGATCCCCGTGCCATGAACCCGAGCAGCGCCGGCGAGGTCATCGCCATCCGGACGGACCGCGACGCCGCGCAGCTGGTGGAATGGTGGAAGGGCTCTCCCGGCCACAATGCCATGTTGCTCGACCCGCGCTTCAACGTCATGGGCGCCGGCATCTCCTATACAAACAGCCTCTACACCATCTGGGGCGTAGTGAACTTCTTCGGCTACACCACCCTCCCGGCCGGCACTGTCACCTCGCCGGGCGGCAGCCCCGGTGGCGGGACAGCTTTCCCGCCTGCTACGCCCACCATGTGCGATTCCACCGTCAAGCACATGCCGCCCACCCTGGACCTGCGTGCCGCGGCGATCACCAGTGCCGCCGACCTCGTCACGGTTAATGCCGGCGGCGAGCTGATCAACCGTCCCTCCACGGGAAACAGGACCTACGGGCCGGCCAAGGTCATCAACTCCTTTTTCAGCAACGTCAAAGAAGTCTTCGTTACCGACTGGGACCGTAACGGCACCTTTGACATCCTCGCCCAGTGGAACGACGGCCGGCTGACGCTTCATCCAGGGTTTGCGGGTGGCGGCTTCGGCGCTGCGGTCGCTCTGGGCCAGTCCGGCTGGGCGGGCATGACGCTCGCCGTCGGCGGCTGGTGCGCCAACAACCGCTTTCCGCAACTCGTGGCCTTGGACACTGCGGGCAGCCTTTGGCTATACCCGAACGTCGGCCTGTCAGACATGTCCTCCCGCACGCTGATGGCGAGCACGGTATCGGCTACCCGGCTGGCGATGGTGGATTATGACGCTGACGGCTTCCAGGACATCCTGGCGCGAAGGTCCGACGGAGCTGTGCAGCTTTACCGGGGTGCCGGCACTCCAATGCCGCGCGCCGAAGCCCGGGCCACTGTGGCCACCGGCTGGGGGGATGTGACGGCCATCCGGCCGTTACGCGATGTCACGGGCCTGAATTCGACCGGGGTGGCACTGCGCCGGGCCAACGACGTGGTGCAGTACTGGGACCTGACCGGCGGAACCCTTGCATCGCCGTCGAACATCATCGGAAGCTGGGCGGGCCAGCGGCTGGCGCAATAGCGGCGGTGCAATAGCGGTGGTGCAATAGCGCCGGCGCAGTACCGGCCAGTCCGGTTATGGCGCGCGGTGGCGCCAAGACGCTATGCCGCTGACGGGACCGCCAGTACGTCCTTGAGGCGCTCCAGCTGAACCACTTCGGCCTTCATGGCGCGCTGGATGCCGGTGTTCATCAGGCCCAGGAGTCCCTTGGCCTGGTATTCGAGCGCGAACCGGACGCGCGTTCCCGCGGGTTCGGTGCTGAGGTAGTAGCCGCCTGAGGGTCGGTTTTGCCCGGCAATGACCTGGAAACGGATTTCCGCCCCGGGCCGCGCCTCCGTAATTTCGAAGTCGGCCTGGACGGGCCAGCCAGACCGGCCCAGCACTGTCTGTTGGTACACCGAGCCCTTGGAACCGGCAACTCCGGATGAGACGCTGATGCTGCGGATGCCGGTGCGCCACTTTGGCAGGTTCATTCCGTCGATGAGGAAGGTGTACACGTCCAGGGCGTCACGCGGGATGAGTACCTCGTGTTCTGCGAATGCCATGGAGATCCTTCGGTTAGCGTCAGCTCGGGGGTGATAGCCCGCCCCACCCCCATGACACTGCAGCTAACGGGTTCACAGTAGCCACTGGTTTTGGTCCGCACCTAGCCACGGGCGGGGACGTTATTGAAGAGTTACTGGATGACGCCGCGCAGCGGGTCCTGAGGCAGACACGCTCCGTCACGCGGGCTGCATTGCCTGGACGGGGACGCATCTGCGCTAAGCTAAGTTCTGCCCCGCGCACCTGGGGGCCACGCGGCTGTAGCTCAATGGTAGAGCGCTAGCTTCCCAAGCTTGATACGCGGGTTCGATTCCCGTCAGCCGCTCCACTGCGAATAGCCCGGCCGTTACTGGGCACTCTTCGCCTTCCTGACCCCACGCTCCACGGCCTTCTTCAGCGCCGCCAGCCGCGCCGCCTCCTGTTTCCGGAAAGCGCCCTCCTTGGCCGGGGCAAACATCCGGCTGAGTCCTTTCGGAACATACTGCGCGGTCACCGTCAGCCGGGTGCTGTCCGCTACCGGGTACACCACGCAGGAACACGTGATGGTTTCCGTGCGGCTCTCGTGTGTTTCGATCCAGGAGCGGTCCTGCACGCGGTCCTGGAACTGCAGAGAAACCGTCTCCTGCCCCGGAACGGCGGCGCGGGCTTCCTCGTCGACGCAGAAGGCGTAGACGTCCTGCCGTCCACAAGGGATGAGGACGGTGCTGTCGATCGTGATGGATCCCATGGTGCTGTTCCCGTAGTTCCTAGGGCTGGCCCGGCGCGGTGCCCAGAGCGTCATTTTCACACCAGGAACGCCAGGGCACAACACCGCCGCGCCCCCTCCATGCCCCGGCAGGTCCGTTAGGTCCACCCATGTATCGTCAGAAGTCAGGAACCTCTTCGGTTCCGCTACAGGAGCAAACATGGCTGACAAGTCCCCACGTCAAGCAGCATCCAAAAAAGCCGGCAAGTCCATCAAGGAAAAGCGCGCCGATAAGAGGGCAGCCGCAGCGCCCTCCAGCTCCCTGGACGTCACGTCCAAGGCCGCCAAAAAGAAGTGAATGGCCAACAGAGCCAGCTGACCCTGGGCGTACTGGCGTCAACCCGAAAACCGGACGAACGCCGCCTCCCCATCCACCCCCTGCATTTCGAACGGATCGCCCCGGAACTGCGCCAGCACATCATCCTGGAGCAGGGCTATGGCGCGCGTTTCGGTGTCTCGGACAACCACCTCTCCACCCTGGTGGGCAAAGTCGCCACAAAGGAAGCGCTGCTGGCGGAGGCCGACGTCGTGCTCCTGCCCAAACCGCAGCCGGAAGACCTTGCCGAGCTGCGCGATGGCCAGGTCCTTTGGGGCTGGCCGCACTGCGTCCAGGACCGTGCCATCACCCAGCTGGCCATCGACAAGAAGCTCACCCTCATTGCCTTTGAGGCCATGAACCACTGGGCGAGCGACGGCGGTTTTGGCCTGCACGTGTTCCACAAGAACAATGAGCTGGCCGGGTACTGCTCGGTGCTGCACGCTCTCTCGCTGACGGGCTCAACCGGTGACTATGGACGCCGCCTCAACGCCGTGGTGATCGGCTTCGGGGCTACTGCCCGCGGTGCCGTGACCGCGCTGAACGCGCACGGCATCCATGACGTCCAGGTGCTGACCAACCGCGGAGTCGCCGCGGTGGGCGCCCCGATCCACTCGGTCAACATCGTGCAGTTTGATCACGACGACGAGGCCCCCTTCCTGAGCCAGGTCATCACCGAGCGGGGCCGGGTTCCGCTGGCGCCGTTCCTGGCGGAGAGCGACATCGTGGTCAACTGCACGCTGCAGGATCCGAACAATCCGCTGACCTACCTCAGCACCGAGGACCTGTCAGCGTTCACCCCCGGCAGCCTGATCGTCGACGTTTCATGCGACGAGGGCATGGG
>JBDTQQ010000262.1:0-4521 GCA_039932075.1 Pseudarthrobacter sp.
GGTGGACCGCGATATTTTCCCGCAGGTCTATTGGAACCTGATCCTCAAGGGCCGGGCGTAGCTGCCCTCGCGCCTTAACCGTCCCGTCAACGGGCGCGCCATTCATCCGCCAAAATCGCACAAACCAGCTCGGTGGCCCACTCGTCCTTGTAGTGCCACTTTTCCACGTTTCGGGCCTCGAGCCGCATGCCGAGCCGTTCGCACAAGGCGGCCGATGCGGCGTTGAGGGCGTCAAGCCGCGCCTCGATGCGGTGGAAGCCCAACTCACCAAACCCCAGCTCGAGCACTGCCGCCGCCGCTTCACCGCCGTACCCCTTGCCGCGCGCCCCCGGAGCCAGGGTCCAGCCCACTTCGGCCTGTCCGCGGCCCGGCAGCCACTTGAGCACCACCTCGCCAAGGAGGCCGGGACCGTTTGCGGCCTCAATGGCCAGGCAGATCCAGTCGCCCTCCTTGTCAAAGCTGAAGTTGGCGTACTTGCCCACGGACTCCATTGACTTGGTATAGCTTTTCGCCGGCCCGGGGAGGAAGCGGGCGGTTTCCGGGAGGGAATGGTAGGCGTGGAAGGCGTCCAGGTCGCGGCCCTCGAAGCGGCGCAGTACCAACCGCTCCGTTCGGATGGGCAGGGTGATTTCCGGCATGGAGTGAAGGCTACGCCATACGCCGCCAGGCTCGATCAAAACTGACAGACTGTCGGTGTGGCAAAGGGAACTCATCGCATATTTCCGGTCGCGGCTCCCGGCGTGGGCAAAACCTTTATGCTGCCGCCCAAAACCGCCCCGCTGAAACTCGCCCGCGCCCGGACAACGGCTGGCTTCATTCTGGCCGTGCTCCTTCCGGCACTCGCTACAGTAATGCTCTCCCTTGCACCGGATCTCAACCTTGCGACGCATGTGCTGGTCCATCTGACCGGGGTGATGGTAGTGGCTTTCGTCGGCGGCCTGTGGCCTGCGGTGGTGGCTGCCCTGCTGGACTCCCTGCTGCTTAACTACTTCGAGACGGACCCGGTGGGGACGTTCAGCGTCAAAGATCCGCAGAACATTTTCGCGCTGCTGGTGTTCCTTGGCTCGGCGATTGCGGTGTCCCTGCTGGTGGGGCTCTCGGCCCGGCGCGCCCGCGAGGCTCTCGTTGCTGTGGCGGCCTCCATTTCGTGCCGCCTTACCGCCAAGACAGTAGAGGAGCCAAGCATCCGGCCCCGGAACTGGCAGTGAACGCAAGGTGCCTGTGTGCGCTACCGTGCAGTCGAAGGGTGTACGACGGCGGCAGTCGCCTCCGCGATGGCCCGCTCCTCGTCGGTGGGCACCACCAAAACAGGAATTGCCGACTCGGGTGTGGAAATCACGCGTGGTTCCTTGGACCGCTGACTGTTCAGGCCGGCGTCGAGCTCTATGCCCAGCGCGCCCAGCTTGTCCGCCACCAGGGCGCGGAACTGGTGCGAATTCTCGCCGATGCCCGCGGTAAACACGAGCGCCTTCGCGCCCCCGACGGCCACGTGATATCCGCCGATGTACTTGGCCAGCCGGTAGGACGTGACCGCGAGCGCCATGGCCGCCCTGGCATCGCCAGCCTCGGAAGCCTCCACAACGGACCGCATGTCGTTGTTCCCGGCGAGGCACTTCAGCCCGGATTCACGGTTGAGCATGGTGTCGAGGTCCTCCGGCGTCCACCCTGCCCGCCCGAGGAACACCAGGATGGAGGGGTCCAGGTCGCCCGAGCGGGTGCCCATCACCAGGCCTTCAAGCGGCGTGAAGCCCATGGACGTATCCACGGATTTGCCGCCCTGGATGGCCGTGACGGAGGCGCCGTTCCCCAGATGGGCGATGACGCCGTCGAACTCTTCCACCGGAAGGTCCAGCAGCCCGGCGGCCCGGTGCGTGACGTACTCGTGCGAGGTGCCGTGAAAGCCGTAGCGGCGGATCCCGTGGTTGGTGTAGAGCTCGTCGGGGACGGCGTAGCGCCAGGCGTGCTCCGGCAGGGTGCGGTGGAACGCGGTATCGAACACGGCAACCTGCGGCATGTCCGGCCACTTCTTGCTGATGGCCCGGATGCCCAGGACGTTGGCGGGGTTGTGCAGCGGTGCCAGCGGGTTGAGCCGCTCGATCGCGCGGGTGATCTCATTGTCGATCAGCACCGGTTCGGCGAAGCGCTCGCCGCCATGCACCACCCGGTGCCCCACCGCACCCAGTTCCAGATCGCCGAGCTCGGCGTGGATGGCCGCAGCCACCTGCTCCAGCGCCTCCGCATGGTCCCGGGGACCCTCGATTTCGCCGTCCCCGCCACCGCCGGTGCCCATGCCGATCTTCTCGATCAGCCCCTCGGTCAGCACACTGCCGGCCACGACATCGCGCACCTGATACTTGAGCGAGGACGAGCCGGAATTGATGACGAGCACAAGCATGGGAGCCTCCTGAGCCTTGCTGGCGTGGTTACTGCCACTATATGTACTCGTTGCGTCCGGGGCCGAAGCCTGCATAGAGTCGGCGGACACGTTGCACTACGCAGAGAGGGACTTCCATGCCGAACGACGCCACTCAGCCCGACGACACCACCCCGCACACGGATTCCGCAAACACCGGCGGAACGCAGGACCCCACCGGCGTCGAGGGGGCCAACCCGGCCCTGGACGACACCGGCAAGCCCAAAGCCGCCGAGACCGGCGAGGCCGCGGAGCAGCCCGAGGATCCGCAAAACCTGGATCTCACACCCGAAGGCCTGTCCGATGAGCCGGCCCAGCAGGAGGACCCGGACAGCGTGGCCAAGCCCGAGAACAGCTAGCCGCACCAAAAAGCAACGCGGGGTCACTTAACGCCCAATCCGGGCTCCGGAGAGGGCGTTAAGTGACCCCGCGTTGCGGTGGTGCGGCTATGACGAAACGTCAGCGGGCTCCATCGCGTCCGCCGGGTCCACGGGCTCCACCGAAATGAGGACGAGCCCCAGGTCGCGGACCTTCGTGAGCACCCCATAAAGCGCTGCCTGATCCGGGACAAAACCGCAGAGCTTGGTGGTGCCGTCGCTTTCCTGGGTCACCGTGAGGTCATCGAACCAGGCCGACCAATGCGCGTCCAGGTGCCCGCCGATACGAATCTCGTACTCGGCGGGCACCTGCTGCTTCGCGGACGCAGTCACCGCGTCCCCACCCGGTCCGCCGTCTCGCTGCTCCGCACCGTCGTCGCGCGCAGCCCGCTCCAGAGCGAATACCCCAGGCCGATCAGGGCCACGCCGGTGGGAATGGCGAACAGCCTTTCGTTGAGCTGCGGCAGCAGCGGTATGGCGAGCGTCGCCACGGAGCCGGCGGCAAGCAGCGCCGCTGCCCAGCGGGCCAGCACCTTCGCGCGGAACAGTGCGACGCCGAAGACCAGTCCGCCGCCCAGGAAGGTGACCGCGGAGGCGAGGTTGAGGACCGGCATCAGGCCGATGTCGCCGTGCACCGGCTCCCCCAGGATCAGGGCGAAGACGTCGTTGACGTAGCCGGGGTTGCTGCGGGCGAGGGTGGGAAAGACAACCGCCCCGATGACTTCGACGCTGCTCATGATGAGGTAGCCGGCACCAAACACGAGGTAGCCGATCAGCCCCAGCACTCCGGCCTGCGTCACCTGGCGGAGGTACATTCCGGTGATGCCGAGCAGTGACAGCACGGACATCAGGATCTTCAGGCTCTGGCGGACCGTGTATTCCGTGGTGGTGGCGAACTCGGCGTCCAGGTGGGGGTGGTTGATCTGGACGCCGATGAACAGCAGGCCTGCGGCGGCCGCGGACAAGCCGGCCCAGCGGGTGAGTTGGGTGGCGGTGACGGACATGGTGTGGCTCCCTGAGTTTGCTGGCGGCAGCGGTGCGCTGCCGGTTAACTCCAAGGTAGGGACCGGCGGTGTGAGCCGGCGTCACCCCATGATGTGACCGACAGGGTGAAAGGTGGCTGGCAAGTTACAGCAGGCCGCGGTCGCGCGCCCGGCCCACAGCCGCCCGGCGGCTGGTAACGCCGAGTTTGGTGAAGATGTGCTTGGTGTGGGTGCGCAGGGTGTTGTGCGAAATGAACAGCGCGCGGGCGATCTCCGGCCCGCTCAGCTCACTGCCGAGGAGCCTGAGGACCTGCAGTTCCCGTTCGCTCAGCGGGTCAACGTCCGACGCCGACCGCTCCCCTGATTGCGAAAGTTGCGGCCGCGAAGACTGCGGCTGCCGGGGTTCCGTTTGGGGGCCGCTACCCACGGTGAGCAGGCGCTGAGCCCTGGCGGCAGCCCCGCCGTCGGGCGTTGCCTCATTCGCTGCCTCACGCACTGCCTCGCGCAACAGCTCCAGCATGGGCGGGCCTTCGTCCAGGAACAGCCGCACGTATTCATCCGGTTCGGGCGATCCTGTCAGTGCAGCGGCGAGCGACTCCTGAGCCTCGCGGCGATGGCCCAGCACGTCATGCGCAAGGGCCTGCAGCATACGGATCTCCACCACGCTGCCCGCACGGCCGGATGCCGCGGCGCTCGCGAGCAACCGGTCCAGCAGATCGATGACTCCCCCGGCGGCTCGGTCGCCGAG
>JBDTQQ010000263.1:0-4514 GCA_039932075.1 Pseudarthrobacter sp.
GGCAACGGCTCGCGGTGGCCCGGACCATCCTGACGGGCGCCGAAGTGATCCTGCTGGATGAACCCACAGCCCATTTGGACGCGGAAGCAGGACGGGAAATGCTGGCCGACCTCCGCGAAGGCCTCAAGGACCGCACGGTGGTCATGGTGACCCACAACCCCGCCGATATCCACCCGGCTGACACCCTTCTGGACCTGTCCGCGGCGTCACTAACCGGCGTCGCGGGCAGCGCCGGGGTTCAGTATCCCGAAGGGAGCCTTCGCTAGCCTCAGCCGTCCACATCGTGAAGGTGATGGACCACATCGTGCAGGAAGTACTGCGACAGGGTCAGGACGGTGAACTTGGAGCCGGTGCCGCGCAGGCCCGTCCGGCCCCAGTCCTCCTCCCGGACGCCGGCGAAGGACGCGGCGATCTGTTCGCCTTCGGCCGTCAGCTCGGCACTGACCACGGCGGGATCAGCACCGGCGTAGTCCTTCTCGATTGCCGTCCGGTCCTGGTCCCAATTGTCGAACCGTGCGTCCTCGGAATCGAGCATCAGGTTCAGCCGCTGGTCGAACAGCGCAAAAACGTCCCGGACATGGCAGGCGTACTCCAAGGCTGACCAGGTGCCCTCATCCGGACGTTCGGTAACCTCTGGCCTGCGGAGGACTGCCCGCCAGCGCGGCAGCATGTTCGCCACGCTGCCGCCGACGGTCGCGGGGGTGACGGTGGACGCATCAAAGGAGCACTCCGGGCAGGGCCGGGAGAGCACCCAGGTCCAGTCTTTCTCATCAGGAATGATAGGCATGGCAGCAGTCTAGGCCGGATCGGTCCAGGCCATGGCCGGTCCCACCGCATCCACGGCCTGGGACAGGGGAATGCCCGAACCGTCACGCCGGCCGTGCTCCTGAGGCAGCGACCTGGCCACACCGGTTAGCGAGGATGCTTTGGCCGGTCCGTGCCCTGCCCAGCCCAGAAGCAGGGTGTCTTCACCCTTGAGGAACCGGTGGGCGCGGACACCGGCTGTGGCGCGCCCCTTGACGGGATACTCGGCGAAGGCCGTTACCTTCGCGGCACCGGGCGCGGTCCCCGGCAGGGCGCCGTCGGTCCCTGCGATGGTTACCACGACGGCGGCGTCATCGTTCGGGGCCACCGCACCGAAGAACACCACGTGGTCGCCGGCGCCGAGCTTGATGCCGGCCATGCCGCCCGCTGTCCTGCCCTGGGCCCGGACGTTGCCGGCACTGAACCGGAGCAGCTGTGCTTCGCGGGTCAGGAACACCAGATCGGTCTCCTCCGACCCGGCCGGAGCCACGCCCACCACGACATCTTTGTCCTTGAGGGCAATGACCTCCCAGTCCTCGCGGTTCAGGGGGTAGTCCGGCTGGACCCGCTTGACCACGCCCTGGGCGGTACCAAGGGCCAGGATCTCATCCAGCGGGGCGAAAGCCACCAATGCCTCCCCCTTGTTCAGGGTGATGAAGTCCTTGGCCGGGACACCGCCGGCCAAATTGGGCAGGCCGGACATCGGCGGCAGCACCGGCATGTCCATGACCTGGAGCCGCAGCATGCGCCCCTGCGAGGTGACGGCGGCGATTTCACCACGGGCGGAGGTCTTGACCACCGAGCGGAACACATCGTGTCTGACGCGCGGACCTGATTCTGCGAGCGGTTCCTGGTTGGACGTGCGTGCTATCTGGCCCGACGCCGTGAGGATCGCCCAGCAGGGGTCGTCGGCGATCTCCAGGGCCAGTGGTGTGGCTTTGCCCTTCGCACCGGGTGCGGCAGCCAAGGCGGCGGCCACCGTGGGGGAGACTGCCTCGGATTCCAGCAGGATGGTCCGGCGGGGTGTGCCGTATTTTTCCGCAATCTCGCCGAGTTCGGCCGACACGAGTTCGCGCAGCCGCTGCTCGGAGCCCAGGATGGCCTCAAGCTCCGCAATTTCGCGGCGCAGCTCGTCCTGTTCCTTCTCCAGCTCGATCCGTGAGTACTTGGTCAGCTGGCGCAGCCGCAGTTCCAGGATGTAGTTCGCCTGGATTTCGGTGAGGTCGTAGATGGACATCAGCCGTTCGCGGGCTGCGGCCACCTCGTCCGAGGAGCGGATGATCTGGATGACCTCGTCGATGTCCACGATGGCGATCAGCAGACCCTCCACCAGGTGCAGGCGGTCCTTCTTCTTGCCCAGCCGGAACGCCGTGCGCCGGCGGACCACATCGATGCGGTGGCCAACATAGACGGACAGCAGGTCCACAAGCCCGAGGGTCTGCGGCTGGCCGTCCACCAGCGTCACATTGTTGATGCCGAAGGAGTCTTCCATGGGGGAGTAGCGGTAGAGCTGCTGGAGCACGGCGTTCGGGTTGAACCCGTTCTTCAGCTCGATCACGAGGCGCAGGCCGTGCTTGCGGTCCGTAAGGTCAACAATGTCGCTGATGCCGGTCAGCTTCTTGCCGTTAACCGCATCCTTGATCTTCTCGATCACCTTTTCCGGACCCACCATGTAGGGCAGTTCGGTGACCACCAGGCCGGTGCGCCGGGCGGAGAGCTGTTCAATCTCCACCTTGGCGCGGGTCTTGAAGGATCCGCGCCCCGTGGCGTAAGCGTCACGGATGCCGTCCAGGCCCACGATGCGGCCACCGGTCGGAAGGTCCGGCCCAGGGACGAAACGCATCAGGTCATCCAGGGTGGCATCCGGGTGCGCGATCAGGTGCCTTGCTGCGGAGATGACCTCCACCAGGTTGTGCGGGGCCATGTTGGTAGCCATGCCCACGGCAATGCCCGTGGCCCCGTTGACGAGCAGGTTGGGAAACGCGGCCGGAAGCACGTCCGGCTGGGTCAGCTGGTTGTCGTAGTTGGGGACAAAGTCCACCACGTCTTCGTCGAGGTGGTCTGTGAGCGTCAGCGCCGCCGCCGCCAGGCGGGCCTCGGTGTATCGGGGAGCCGCCGGGCCGTCGTCGAGCGAGCCGAAGTTGCCATGGCCGTCAATGAGCGGAAGGCGCAGCGAGAAGTCCTGGGCCATGCGCACCATGGCGTCATAGATCGCTGTGTCGCCGTGGGGGTGGAGCTTACCCATGACTTCGCCCACCACGCGCGCGCTCTTGACGTGGCCGCGGTCAGGCCGGAGGCCCATCTCGCTCATCATGTACAGGATCCGGCGCTGCACCGGCTTGAGTCCGTCCCTGGCGTCGGGCAGGGCCCGGGAGTAGATCACCGAATAGGCGTATTCCAGGAAGGAACCTTCCATTTCGGACGTGACATCGATGTCCACGATGTTCTCGACGTAATCCTGGGTGGCTGCCCCGGCAGGGGGTGGGCTTTGGCGGCGGGCCATATGGTGGTGGATCCTTCTGGGTTACTGGTGTTGCTCTGGTGGGGCGCAGTTTTCTGGCGCCGTTTTCGTTGGCGCAGGGCCTGCGGCGTCCGTTTGTGGTTAGGCTAAGCCTATGGTGGATCAGCCCGGGGACGGCGAATATCCGGAACATTGGGAAGCCGATGTCGTGCTCAGGGACGGCGGCACCGCGCACCTGAGGCCAATCCATCCCAGCGATGCGGAGGCTGTCCAGGCTTTCCACACCGGACAGTCACAGAACTCAATCTACATGCGCTTCTTTACGTTCAAGGCGCGGCTGTCCTCCAAGGAGCTCAAACGCTTCACCGAAGTGGACTACAAGGACCGGGTGGCGCTGGTCATCACCTTCGGCGGCGAAATCCTGGGGATTGGCCGCTATGACCGGCTCGATGACCCGGCGGAGGCCGAGGTCGCCTTCAACATCGCGGACATTCACCAGGGCAGGGGGATCGGTTCCATCCTCCTGGAACACCTCGCCGCAGCCGCCCACGAAAACGGAATCCGCCGGTTCACTGCCGAAGTGCTGCCGGAAAACCGCAAAATGCTGATGGTTTTCGCCGACGCAGGCTACGACGTCAAACGCCATTTCGACGACGGCGTGGTCAGCCTGGAGTTCAACATCGGGCCCACCGAAAGATCGCGTGCCGTGATGGAGTCGCGCGAGCACCGCGCCGAGGCGAGGAGCGTGCGGGACTTGCTGACGCCGTCGTCCATTGCGGTCATCGGCGCCAGCCGCAAGTGGGGTACCGTGGGTCACCAACTGCTCGAACACATCATTGAGGGCGGCTTTCCGGGGTCCGTGTACGCCATCAACCCAGAGGCGCTGGAACTCGCCGGGATGATGTCGTTCGGCAAGCTGTCCGAGGTCCCGGACCCCGTACAGCTCGCCGTCATCGCAGTTCCCTATACGGAAGTGCCGGGTGTGGTGGATGACTGCGCGGCCGCCGGAGTCAAAGGGCTAGTGATAGCGTCAGCCGGTTTCGCGGACGACGGCGAACGCGGCCTGCTGCGCCAGCGGGACCTCGTCCGGAAGGCGCGGGCGAACGGCATGCGGGTCATTGGGCCGTCGTCGCTGGGGATCGTGAACACCCATCCGGGCGTCTGCCTCAACGCGTCCATGGCACCCGCGATGCCGCGGCGAGGCGGTCTTGGGCTGTTTAGCCAGTCGGCGGCCATCGGCGTTTCGCTC
>JBDTQQ010000264.1:0-4505 GCA_039932075.1 Pseudarthrobacter sp.
GCCGTCCGGCCACCGCGGCGATCGGCTTTGAGGCCCGGTGAAAGAATGGTTCTTTGCACGGCGGCCAGGATCAGGTCAATGACGATTGCCAGCACTGCGATGAGCAGCGAGCCGGCAAGCATCCGGGGGAAGTCCTGCAGGACCAGCCCGTCAAAGAGGTAACGGCCCAGCCCGCCCAGCGGCAGGTAGGCCACCACGGAGACCGTGGCGATGATCTGCAGGACGGCGGTGCGGATGCCGCCGAACATCACCTGCAGCCCGTTGGGTACCTCAACCCGGAACAGGATCTGTAGTTCGGTCATGCCCATGGCCCGGGCCGCATCCACCACGGCCCTGTCCACGCTGGCGATCCCCGCGTAGGTCCCGGCGAGGAGCGGCGGCACGGTGAGGATCACCAGTGCCCAGACCGGGGGCATCAGGCTGCTGCCGGCAAGGAGGGCGAAGAGCACCAGCAGGCCCAAGGTGGGCAGCGCGCGCAGCGCACCGGCCACCGCAACGGCCACCACGCGCCCGCGGCCGGTGTGCCCGATGTACAGGCCCAAGGGGACCGCGATGGCGGCGGCAATCACGAGCACCAGCCCGCTGTATTGGAGGTGCTCCACAAGGCGGACGGGTATGCCGGAACTGCCGGTCCAGTGGGCCGGGTCAGCAAGCCAGGCGAAAGTGTCCGTGAAGATGTTGCTCATGGTCCCGCCCCAGCATGGATCTTAGCGTCTGCCACGTACTGTGCGCTGGCAACTGACGGGCCGGACGTTTTGGCGGCGCGGGTCCACGGCGTGAAAACTCTCTCCAGCAGGACCAGCACCGCATCCATCAGCAGCGCGAGCACCAGGATGGCGAGGATCCCCACCACCACTTCGGTGACGAAGTTCCTTTGCAGCCCGTCGGTGAACAGCATCCCAAGGTTGCCCACTCCCAGGAGAGCCGCGACGCTTACCAGGGAAATATTGCTGACGGATACCACGCGCAGGCCGGCAAACATCACCGGGAGGGAAAGCGGCACGTCGATCTGAACGAAGCGGAGCCAAGGTTTGTAGCCCATGGCAGTGGCTGCCTGCCGGAGGTCTTCTTCCACGGAGTCAAAGGCGTCAAGGGCCGCCCGGACCAGCAGCGCCACGGCGTATATGGTCAGCGCGACAATGACGTTGAGGGGGTCCAGGATCCGCGTTCCCAGGATGGAGGGCAGGATGATGAAAAGCGCCAGCGACGGGATGGTGTAGAGCAACGAACTGGCGGTCACCACCACGGAGCGCAGGACGGGATTGATCCTGGCCAGCTGTGCCAGTGGAATGGAAATGACCAGCCCCAGGACCATAGGGACCAGCGCCAGCGCAAGGTGCTGCCCCGCCCGTTCCAGGACCATTCCGCTGTTCGCGAGGAACCACTCCATCAGAGCGCAGCCTGCCTTACCCGCCGGGCCGCCTCGATGACGGCCAGGACTTCCTGTGCCCTGATGGCTCCCAGGACCCGCCCCTCCCCATCCACGGCGACGCCTTGGCCGGAAGGGGAGGAAAGCGCTGAGTCCAGTGCCCGCCGCAGGGATTCACCCGGATGGAACAGGGAACCTCCCGGGATCAGGTCAGTATCAGTCCCCGGCCGTGCCCAGCCCAGGGGCCGCATGTCCTCATCCACCACAAGCTGCCAGTCGGTCACGGCCGCGGGATCGCCGTCGAACTGGCCGCCGCGAACCACCAGCGTCGGCACCGGATGGATGGCCACGGCATCGGAGGTGGTGAACCCGAGGTGGCGGAAGCCGCGGTCCCGCCCCACGAAGGAGGCCACGAAGTCATTGGCCGGGGCCCGCAGGATCTCCTCGGGCGTGGAGTACTGGGCCAGCTTCCCGCCGACGGCGAACACGGCCACCTTGTCACCGAGAATGGTGGCTTCGTCAATATCGTGGGTCACAAAGACGATGGTCTTGGCGAGGTCCTGCTGCAGCCTCAGGAGCTCCTGCTGCAGTTCGTCCCGTACTACCGGGTCCACGGCGCTGAACGGCTCGTCCATCAGCAGGATAGGCGGATCGGCTGCGAGCGCCCGGGCCACGCCGACGCGCTGCTGCTGGCCGCCGGACAGTTGGGACGGGTACCGCTTGGCGAGCGATGAAGCCAGCCCGACGACGTCGAGCAGTTCCGTGGCACGCTTGCGCGCCTCCGTCTTGGAGACGCCGTTGAGCCGCGGCACGGTGGCGATGTTATCCAGCACGGAACGGTGTGGCATGAGGCCGGACGACTGCATGACATAGCCCATGGACCGGCGCAATTCTGCGGCCGCAACCGTGGTGACGTCACGCCCGTCCACGGTGATGACGCCCGACGTCGGCTCCACCATGCGGTTGATCATCCGCAGGGACGTGGTTTTGCCGCAGCCCGACGGTCCCACGAAAACGGTGATGGATCCCTTATCGATGGACATGGTGAGGCTGTCCACGGCCGGATTCCCGCCCTGATACTGCTTGGTGACGCTCTGGAACTCGATCATGGCTGGGTCCATTCCCGGACTTTACCCGTTCTGTTGGACGGCATCGGACGGTGAAGCGGTGGTGGTGAGCTCACTGATAATTACCGTAGCGCAATCAGTTCCCAGCGTAACCAGATCCGCGGGCAATTCCGGGCAAGCGAATCCCTACTGTAACCATTCATTCGTCGGCCTGCGCCGTCCGGATGGGTCCGGGGGACGGGTTGGTCTCGTCTCCGCGGCCACCCGCCCTGACACGGGACCCGTCCGGACCTAGAGTGGGACTGTGACGAACTTGGAAGTGGCACCTGTGGAGGAACTCTGTCCGCCCGCCGGCCCAGGCGGGACTTCCGGTCCCTGCCTCCAGCTCTGGCCCGAGCGTGAGGTCCCGTTGGGTGGAGTGCGGGCCATGAATGTGCAGCGCACCCTCCCCCAGCGCGGCCTGCCCACCATCGGCGCCTGGTGCTTCCTGGACAGTTTTGGTCCGGACCGCACCGCCATGTCTGTGCTCCCCCACCCGCACACCGGACTGCAGACGGTCACGTGGCCGCTCGCCGGGAACATCCGGCACCGGGACAGCGTAGGCAGCGATGTGGTGGTCCGGCCCGGGGAGCTGAACATCATGACAGCGGGGCGTGGCGTATCCCACTCCGAGTTTGCGGTCCTGCCGGATCCCGACGCCGGCGCGGTGCTGCCGCTGCAGCGCGGACTTCAGCTCTGGGTGGCCCTTCCTGATGGCGACCGCCACCGGGAGCCGGCGTTCGAGCAGCACCGCGAGCTGCCCTCGGCAACCGGGCCGGGTTTTACGGCCACCGTGATGGTGGGCGAATTCGCCGGGGCAGTCTCGCCGGCCACCATGTACTCCCCCATCGTCGGGGCCGATATTTCCTGCGACGGCCAGGTAATGCTGCCGCTGAATCCGGACTTCGAGCATGCCGTCCTGGTACTCGACGGCGGGCTGACGCTTGACGGGCAGGAGGTCCCGCCCGGACCGCTGGGCTACCTGGGCGCGGGCCGCCCGGCGCTGGACGTCGAGGCCCTGCCTGGCACCAGGTTCCTGCTGATCGGCGGCAAGCCCTTCCAGGAGGAACTGCTGATGTGGTGGAACTTCGTGGGCCGTACTCACGACGAAGTGGAGCAGGCACGCGAAGAGTGGGAAGCCCAGGCGACGCTGCCCGACGATGCCGCCCGCGTGGCACGGTACGGACTGGTCGAGGGGCACGGCCCCGATGCCGGCGCCGAAGCCGGCCGCATCCCGGCTCCCCCGATGCCGGCCGTCAGGCTCGCCCCGCGGCGGCGCTCACACGGAGCCTGACAGTTCCTTCACCAACTGCAGGACCCCGAACACGGGATCCTGGTCCAGCACACGGACCTCTGTAATGCCTGCAGCTGCCAGATACTTCCGGAAGGCATCCTGGAGCGGGACTACGTTCATGCCCAGCCCGCTGCCTAGGATGACCGGGCCCTCGATTCCCAGCTTCCGGAGCGCCTGCGCGGCAAGCGCCGCCAGATCCTTGCCCGCCTGGTCCAGCAACTCCCGGCTGGCCTCGTGACCTGCCGCGGCCGCGTCCACCACCAGGCGCGCCTGTTGGGCCCAGAACCGGCGGCCGGTCTCCGGGGAGTGGAACAGCGCAATCAGCCTGTTCGGGTGGTCCACTGCGCAGGCTGCAAGCAGTGCCGCAGTGAGCTGGTCGGTTGGGAGCCCCTGGTTCATGCGGCGCAGGCTGTGCCGGACAGCCTCACGGCCCAGCCAGTAGCCGCTGCCTTCATCCCCCAGCAGGTAGCCCCAGCCGCCGGCCCGGGCTTCCTCCCCTGCCGCGTTCCGGCCCCAGGCCGCGGAGCCTGTTCCCGCAATCACGGCCACGCCAGTGCTGGCGCCGCCGGCAGCCAGCAGCAGCCGGGAATCGTGGACCACCGTGACCTTGGCTCCCGGGGCATGCGGCGCGATGAGCGCGGCGAGGGCGGCAGCGTCGTCGTCGGTATCGATTCCGCCGGCCCCCGCATACACTCGGGCCACGGGCCCACCGCCGATCCGGGCGAACATGTCTGCC
>JBDTQQ010000265.1:0-4505 GCA_039932075.1 Pseudarthrobacter sp.
GGACCGTGGCGCCGGAGGCGACGGGAGCAGCCTTCGCCGGTGTGGCAGCGGTGGTCCTGATCGCGTTGCCTCATGTGGAGAGGTCAGCAGAGCACGGGCTGACGGCCCTCGCCCTGTTCATCCAGCTCATCGCTGCCCTCGCAGTCGGGGCAATGATGCTTCCGAGGCCCGTCGCGGAAAAGGACTGGACCGCGACCACATGGGAAGTCGTTCCGCTGGCCATGTCCGTGGTTGCTGTTGCCGTAGCGTTTCAGTCGGTCTCGCAGACTGCCGGAAACGTGGCGCTGTTCCTGGTGGTGGCCTCTCTGGTGGTGATGGCGATGCGCCTGCCGCTGCGCCAGCACCGCTGGGCTTACTGGTGGTTGGCCCGGGCCGCAGCAACAGTCTTCACCCTGACGGCCTTTCGCCAGCTCCAACGGGACGCTGGACCCGTGGTCATCGCGGATGAGGTGGTGCACCCCGCCATGGTGCTCGTGACGGTACTGGCACTCCAGCTGGGCCTGCCGCTGGTGGCGGCAGCTCGCCGTCGTACGCCCCGCTGGATTGCCGCAGATGCGGCGGCAGTGCTCCTCCTTCAGTTGGTGGCCACCGCCACCCTGGCGCAGGCCGGTTCCGCAGGATGGCAGCACACTTCGGCTACGGTACTTGCGGCCCTGGGCGCCGCGGCGTCAGGCTACTTCCTCCGCCGTGAGGCAGGCTTCGTCTGGTTGGCCCCGTTCGCATTCGGCTCACTCTTGGCCTTCAGCAATGGCAGCCTCCTCGCTGTCGAATTGATTCTCGGCATCTTCGCCGTCTACGCCACCGTGATGGTGGTGGCCGAGCCGAAGCGTGCCTGGAAGGGCTGGTATTTCGTCGCAGCCCGGGTTCTGACCGCAGGCCTGGCGTTGGTGCTGAGCTACGACATCACGGCTTCAGCCACCGCGGTTTCGGTGACGTTTGCCCTCGTGCTCGCCGCCCAGCACGCGGTCCGGTGGGCGATGCGCGCCCGGCTGGCCGAAGTCCCGTACCAGCAGGCCGCGGTCTGGATCACACTGGCGGGACAGGCGATCCTGCCGTTCGTGTACGTGGCGGGTCAACGCACCGCCGCGCTGGGGGCCCGGGATGACGACGGCGGCCGCTGGGTAGTGCTGTTCGAGCTGCTCCTGCTTCTGGTCTCCGCAGCCGTGGCCCGCAAACTGTTCACTGCCCGGGGTGCTCTCTACTTCGCTGTGTATGCTGCACTGTTCGGCGTTCTCGCTCTGGGACCGCTGGTAACTTTCGGCGGCACGTTCTTAGTCACCGCGGTGCTGAGCCACGCCGGGACCGCTGTGGTGTTGCTGTCCGGAGCGTTGGTCGCCGTTGTCGTTGGAATCCTTTGGCGCAGGCGGAACGCGGACGCCGGAGATATTGAGCATTGGCTCTGGCTGGTGACCGCGGGCTCCTTCGCTGGAGCCGGCCTGCTTGTCTCACCGTTGGCGGCAGCCTGGGTGACGGCTGCTGCCGTTCTGGTTCTTGCCGTGGTGTTGTTTGCCGCTTCGCACCTCGAAAACCAGGCACTGCTGTACGCGCCGGCAGTATTGGCTACACATGGGGGCGCCATTGCACTGGCGGGGGAGGTGCTCCCGGATATTGCTGGCGCCTGGGACGGCTTCTTCCCGTGGCTGGCAGGCGCTGGCTCGGCTTCGATTGTCATCTATTCTGTGCGGCTGATTCGCGCCGACGCATTGAACGCCGACGCATTGAACGCCGGCGCATTGAACGCCGGCCGTTCGGAGGGCGATCCGGTGCGCCGCTGGTCACTTGCGGGGGGCGCGTTCCTGGGTCTGGTCCTTGTGGCCATGGCCGGTATCAAACACGATGCCACCTCCTGGACGGCGGCCGCGGTCCTGGCCGCCGCCGTCGGAATCGCCTATCGGGAAGCTCCTGCAAAGGCGCGGCGGATTGCCCTGGAGGCGGGCGCCCTGGTGCTCACTGCAGCGGTCCAGCGCGCCGCCATCTTTGCCGTGGATGGGCCGGACAGGCTGAATGGCCGGGTGTTCGCTGGCCTTCCCGATCCGTTCTGGGCGGCTCAATGGTACGTAGTCCTGGGAGCTGTCCTCGGCGGGTGGCGCTACATCTCCGGCCATCAGCAGGCCGGACGGATCCTGGTGGGTGCTGCTGCCGCGCTGTTGTCGCTGGGTGGTCTGGGTGTCGTGTTCGGCGGCACCGGCGCGCAACAGTTGTGGGTACTGGTCCTGCTGGCGGCGCTGCTGGTGGCTGGCCTTATTGCGGGCGAGCGGCTGTTTGTCTGGTGGGGCGCGGGCGGTGTGGCAGCCTGCATTCTGTGGGCGATGAGGCATTACACCTTCCTGCTCCTGGCGGTGATTGCCGTGGGACTCATCGCCTTTGCCGTCTGGCGCCTGAACCGCGGCCCGGCGGGTGGGGCAGACGAGGCTGGGCCCGGAACCGGGCCGCTGGCAGGGCCGCCGGCCGGCCCCGAAGCAAAGCGGGACCCGGTGGTCAGCTCGTGGCCGGGCGGTGGCAGTGGACAGCCCACCGGCCCCCGTTCGGGCGGTGACACGGAACAGCCGGGGGCGGCACGGGACCGTTCCGAGGAGCCACGGAACCCTGCCGGTGGCACTGATACTGTTGCTAGCAGCGAGAGGAGTACATCATGGAATGGCTGATTTTTCTGATCATCGCGGCTGCCGTGGTTGCCGGAGTGTTCTGGGCCAAGAAGCATTTCCGCAACGAGATCGACCGCGCCAAGCGCATAAACCGCGCCAACAAGAACCAGTAACCGGGCCTCAGTCAGCCAACGGTTTCCGGGCCTGGCTGAGCGCCCTGTACCAATAGAAAGACTCCTTGGGGGTGCGCTCCAGGGTGTCAAAATCCACGTGCACCAGGCCGAAGCGCTGTGAGTAGCCGGCGGCCCATTCAAAGTTGTCCATCAAGGTCCACACGTAGTAGCCGCGGAGATCGACATCTTCGGCGATGCCGCCAGGTGCTGTGGCCTCCAGTGCGTGGTGCAGATGGCCCGCGAGGTAGTCGATCCGCTGATGGTCGTCAATGGGGCCAGTCACGTGCTCGGGTTCCGGGAAGCTGGCACCGCTTTCGGTGATGTAGAGCGGGGGCAACGCATTCCGGTAGCGGTCCTTCAGTTCGCGCAGCAGAATTCCAAGATGATCCGGAGCCACCGGCCAGCCGAACCCCGTGGTCCCATACTCGTGAAATGGCACTTGATGGGCCGGGATCCGGATCATAGCCTCCGCCGGCACTGTGAGGTCATCCCCGGCGCCCTGCCCGGCTGCCACCTTCACGGGCTGGTAATAGTTCACGCCGTAGAAGTCCACCGGCTGATGGATGGTGCGGAGATCGGCGTCGGAAATCCTGGGCAGGGAACGCAACCACGGCTTCGCGAGCCTCAGCGAGAAGGGGTAGCGGCCCAAAAGGATGGGATCCGCATAGATCCGGTTCAGCATCAGGTCGAAGACCTTGGCGGCGACCCTGTCGGTAATTCTGCCGGAGGCCGGCCGGACGGGGGAGTGCAGGTTCGTCACGCCTATCCCGCCCCGGACACCCTCCGCCCGCAGTGCCTGAACAGAGAGGCCATGCGCCAGCAACTGGTTGTGGACGGCGGGAAAGGCGTCAAAGAGGAGGTAACGTCCGGGCGCATGCGTGCCGAGGGCGTAGCCGTTCAGCACCACCGAGGCCGGTTCGTTGAGCGTGACCCACTGGTCCACCCGGTCACCAAAACGCCGGCCGGCCGCGGCTGAGTACTCAGCGAACCGTTCCGCCGTGACCCTGTTCATCCAGCCCCCGCCATGCTCCAGGGGCAGCGGCGTATCCCAGTGGTACAACGTAGCCATGGGGGAGATGCCGGCTTCAAGGAGCTGGTCGATCAGGCGGTCATAGAAGTCCAGGCCCTGCCTGTTGAAAGCACCGCGGCCGTCCGGCTGGATCCGCGGCCAGGAAATGGAAAAGCGGTAGGAGTCGACGCCGAGTTCCCGCATGAGCGTTACATCTTCAGCCGAGCGGTTGTAATGGTCGCAGGCCACGGCAGGTGAGTGCCCGTCCCTGATGGCGCCGGGCTTCTCCACGAAGGCATCCCAGCCGGAGGGGCCCCGGCCGCCGGCTGTCAGGCCGCCCTCGATCTGGAAAGCGGCGGCAGCGACTCCCAGGGTGAAGGAGCGCGGCAGGCGGCCGGCCAGATCCTGAATGGAAACGTCATTTTCGACGGTCATTCCCCCATCATCCATTCGGAAGTTGACGAAGGCAATGACTTCGATGGGGGGAGTGGCCTGCAGATTCGCTTCTCCGGATAATTTCCGGCATACTAGATGAGTTGTTCAAGCGCTTCTTCGTGTCCCGATCCGGATAATGCCGGGTGTCAGGGTCCAAGTGGAAGCCCAAACATAACCCACTCCCCATGGAACTGCGGATTTGTATGCGTGCTAAGCGCGACACGCCCGACCGCGGGGGTCGGTTACGTCGGCAGGTTGAGGAACCCGGATTTGTCCGGATTCAGCTTGTGCGGCGGGTGGTAG
>JBDTQQ010000266.1:0-4503 GCA_039932075.1 Pseudarthrobacter sp.
GGCGGGCCTAACTCCCACGGCGCCGTCGTGGCACGCGAGTACGGCATTCCGGCGGTGGTGGGCGTCCCGGACGCCACCCTGCGGCTTGTCACGGGGCAGCAGATAACGGTCGACGGCGGCGCCGGAACCGTGGTGCCTTCGTAACAGCCGGTGCCTTCCCCCGGGGGGTGTGCGGAGCCGTCCCCAGGCGTAACCTGAACATATGGGCTCCAACGATAAAACGGGCCTGGCATGAACCGCGCATGGAAGCGCTGGGTGCCGGCCGCAGCTGTACCCGCCTTGATCGCCGCCGGTGTGCTGGTGGGATCCATCCCGGCGCGGGCGGGTGATCCGCTGCCGGCGAAGTCTCCGGCCGAGGTCCTCACCCTGCTGGGGCAACACAGCACCAGGACATTCTCCGGCACCGTTGAGCAGGTCTCCGACCTCGGCCTGCCCGAACTGCCCGCCGGTGCCCCCACCTCAGGGCCCGTTTCGGCAAGCGGCCCGGCATCGATCATCGAGTTCCTGACCGGCGAACACACCGCCCGCATCTTCATGGATGGGCCCGCCAAAATGCGCGTCCAGGTGATGGACCGGCTCGCTGAACGTGATGTCATCCGGCGCGACCACGACGTTTGGTTCTACAACTCCAAGGACAACTCCGCCGCCCACCTGACCCTGCCGGCCTTCGCCAGCGACCTGCCCCTGCAGGTTCCGGAAGGTACCCGCGGCCTCCCCGGCCAGGACGGGTCCGGTCCGGACCAATCAACAAAGGCCTTCCCCACACCGGAAGACCTGGCCGCGAAGTTCCTCGCCAAGGTTGACAGCTCCACGGCAGTGACGGTTGGCCCCGAAGTGCAGGTGGCCGGCAGGTCCGCCTACAGCCTGGAGCTGGCACCGCGCACCGAGGGGACCCTGCTGGCGAAAGTGGTCATCGCCGTCGACGGCCAGACCGGCATGCCGCTCAAAGTGACGGTGTCCGCGCGCGGCCAGACGCAACCCGCTTTCGAGGCAGGCTTCACCAGCCTGTCCCTCGCAGCCCCGGAGGATGCCACGTTCAACTTCGTGGTCCCGCCCGGCGCCACCGTCAAAGAGCTGCAGGCGCCTCCCGTGCCGTCCATGCCAGTCCTCCCCGGAAAGCCCGGAATGATGGCCCAGGACCAGGCCCCGGACCATGTCCCCGGTGACGCGGCTGAGCTGCGGCACCATGACGGACCCGGGCCCACGGTGACCGGGACGGGCTGGGAAACCGTAGTGGGGTTCCCGGCGGCACCTGACGGTCAGGGGGCTCAGTTGGCCGAAACAGTACTGAAGGACCCGCTCCTGTCCCAGGCCGCCGTCGTCGTACCCGGCGGGCGGCTCCTGTCCACGTCCCTGGTCAACGTCCTGCTGACCGACGACGGCAGGATCTTTGTGGGGATGGTTCCGGCGGACCGGCTCCAAGCCGCCGCCGCCGGCACAGCGTGAGCACGGCCGGCAGGATGGCTGCCGGTCTGACCATCGAAACGCAGGGCCTTACTAAACGGTTCGGCCGCCAGCTGGCGGTGGACAATGTGGACCTTGCCGTGCCCCACGGCGCCGTCTTCGGGTTCCTGGGGCCTAATGGATCCGGCAAAACAACCACCATCCGTATGCTGCTTGGCCTCGCCGCGGCGTCGGCCGGAACCGTCAGCGTCTTCGGCATGCCGATGCCCCAGCGGCTGCAGGAGGTGCTGCCGCGCGTGGGTGCGTTGGTGGAGGGGCCGGCGTTTTATCCCTTTCTGTCCGGCACCGCCAACCTGCGCCGGTTCGACGCCGCCAGCCGGCATGGAACGCCGGGCACCAGGAACGCGCGCGTGGCGGCGGCGCTCGAGCGGGTGGGGCTCTCGCACGCCGCCGGCAAACGGGTGCACGCCTATTCGCTGGGCATGAAGCAGCGGCTGGGGATCGCCAACGCGCTGCTGTCCCCACGCGAGCTGCTGGTGCTGGATGAGCCCACGAACGGCCTGGACCCGCAGGGCACGCGAGAGGTGCGCAGCCTGGTCCGTTCCCTGGCTGCCGACGGCGCCACGGTCTTTGTCTCCAGCCACCTGCTGGCCGAGGTGGAACAGATCTGCACGCACGCGGCGATCATGAGCGCCGGCCGGCTGGTGGCGCAGGGGCCGCTTGAAGAGCTCCGCCGGGACGGCGAAATGCGGATCCGCCTATTAACGCCCGACGCCGGGACCGCCTGTGAGGTCCTGCTGCGGTTGGGCATGACCCCGGAACGCGGGGACGGCGTGGCGAGAGTCAACGCATCGGGAATCAGTGCTCCAGGAATCAGTGCTCCAGGAATCGATGCTCCAGGAATCAACGTTGCGGGGCGTCACGGGCCGGGGGTCCATGCTGCGGGTGCCCATGATGATGCGGGGAGCCTCGGGATGGACGGCGAAGTGGTCACCGCCGGAGTGGCAGTTGCGGCTCGGCCGGTGACTGCGGCGGCTGGCGGTGGTAACGCGCAACAGGTGCCACAGCCGGATTTGCCCCATCCGGAAGACATCGTTGCCGGGCTTGTGGCGGCAGGGGTGCGGGTCCGTGGCTTTTCCGTTGAGCGGGAGAGCCTTGAGGAGCGTTTTGTCGCCTTGACGGGGGAGGGATTCGACGTTGCCCAGTGAAGTCTCCAGTGCTGACTCAGGTGGCAGTGCTGAGAGCGTTGCAGTTGCGGCCGCCGGAGATGTCCCGGCGGCCGGATCCGGCCTGTCCCTGCTGGCGTCTGAACTGACTACGTTGTTCCGCCGCCGCCGGACCTGGGCGATGCTGGCGGCCCTGGCCGCGATACCGGTGCTGATCGCCGTTGCTGTCAGGCTCTCGTCGGCTGTTCCTCCCGGTCGCGGGCCGGCATTCCTGGACCGGATCACGCAGAACGGGCTGTTCGTGGCCGTGACCGCGATGCTCGTAGCGGTTCCGCTGTTCTTGCCGCTCACCATCGGGGTGGTGGCGGGCGATACCATCGCGGGCGAGGCGAGCCTGGGCACCTTGCGGTACCTGCTGGTGGCGCCCGCCGGCCGTGTCCGGCTGCTGCTGGTGAAGTACGCCGGTGCGTTGGCTTTCTGCCTCGCTGCTCCCATCACGGTGGCCCTGGCCGGAGCAGCGATCGGAGCGTCCTTGTTCCCGATCGGGCCCGTAACCCTTCTGTCCGGCGACGTGATCCAGCCGCCGGAGGCAGCTCTGCGGCTTGTCCTGATCGCGGCGTATCTGGCGGTGTCCCTCGCCGGGTTGTCCGCGATCGGGCTGTTCCTCTCCACCCTGACGGTGGTTCCAGTCGGGGCGATGGCGGCAACGGTGGTGGCATCCGTGGCTTCCCAGATCGCGGACCAGCTGCCACAGCTTGAGTGGCTGCACCCGTGGCTGTTCACGCACTACTGGTTTGGTTTCGCGGATGTCCTGCGCCAGCCGGTGCTGTGGGACTCCTTCGCGAGCAATGCCGTGCTGCAGGCCGGGTACATGGCTGTGTTCGGAGCGCTCGCTTATGCCCGGTTCGTCACCAAGGACATACTGTCCTGAGGCAGGAAATCCAGTGGTTGGCGTGCCCGCCGGTCAGTAGCGGGCGGCGTAAGGGTGGAGCTGCATTCCGGCCATCCGGCTCAACTGGGTGACTCCGATGCCCTCATCGGGGTTGAGCGCCTGCACCACCTGGCCGTTGCCGAGGTAGATCGCGACGTGATAGAAACCCGGGGCCGAACCCCACACCAACAGGTCGCCGCGCCGGGCCTCGGAAAGCGGCACATGTACCGGAGCAGCCGCGAATTGCTGGGCAGCGGTGCGGGGCAGGTATTTGCCCGCTGCAGCGAACGCAGTCTGGACTAGGCCGGAGCAGTCAAAACCGCTCGGGCCGGTCCCGCCGTACTGGTAGAAGTAGGGCGACCCGGTCTTTGACAGCGCCACCGAGATAGCAGTCTCGACCGAGCCGCCGGGTGATGGCACGGGCGTGGGTGCCGGGTTCGGAGCCGGGGCGGGAGCAGGTGCTGGCGCAGGCACAGGTGCGGGAGCAGCTGCAGGCGCAGGTGCTGGCGCAGGGGCCGGTGCAGGTGCTGGCGCGGGAGCAGGTGCCGGCGCTGGTGCCGGTGCAGGGCCCGGGGCCTCGGGCGCCTGAATTGCATTCCGCCCCGGCACAGCGGGAGTCCCGACTGGCTGGCCGGGTGCACCCTGTGCCGCAGCCGCGGTGATGGCCGCGAGCCTGGCCTCTTCGCGTCGCCGGTCGAGTTCCTCCACCCGGGCGGATTCCAGCGCGACGGTGGTGTTTCTCAGCTGGGCCAGCTGGTCCACCAGAACGGTCCGCTGGGCCCTCGCTTCGGTCACTGCCTGGACCTGGACTGCGTTGGCTCCTTCGGCCTCGGCCTTGCGGGCTTCGGCCGTTTGGGCGGCGTCATCGGCGGCCCGGTTGGCGTCCTGGGCGGCGGCGGTGAGCGACTGCGCCGCGGCAGCCGCTGTCTCCGCGGCTTCGAAGGCCCGGCTGCGGCTGGCCGAAATGGCCTGCAACGTTGCGGCCTGCTGGAGCGCTTCGCC
>JBDTQQ010000267.1:0-4502 GCA_039932075.1 Pseudarthrobacter sp.
AACGGTTCGGTGCGGTGGTTTCTGCCATTCGCTCTAGACCCGACCACCGCTGTGTTCAGTCAAATAATGGAATGACGCCTCAGGACTCGAGTTGGCACATCTATTCTCAAAGGCGACAGGGATCGCAACACCGGCGGCCCGAAAGCTCAAGTGCAAAATCCCGTAATTTTCCTCGTGACAGGAAGGGTCACGACAAAATCCTTGACTTGTTGCTACTAGGGAAATTAGGTTGTTGTTTGATCAACGGTGATCTGGATCATAGGTGCGCTGCTTGGCCCGCAGTATTCTGGGCTAAGGGTGAAGCACCAGTGGTCGCGGCGCCATCCCCCTGAATGGAGACAACATGGAACGCGACCTTGCAGACGATTCGCTAGAGAAGGTGAGCCCCGAGCGCCTGCGTAAAGTGGTACGGGCCTCTTTTGCGGGGACCGTGGTGGAGTGGTTTGACTTTGCCATCTACGGCTACATGGCAACTCATATTGCTGCGACCTTCTTCTCATCCACGGATCCGGTTACGGGTCTGCTGGAGACGTTCGCCGTGTTCGCTGTGGCATTCTGTCTGCGGCCATTGGGTGGCATCTTCTTCGGACGCCTGGGCGACCGCCTTGGACGCAAAAAGATCCTGGTGCTGACCGTCCTGCTCATGTCCGGGTCTACGGCCGCAATCGGGCTTATCCCAAGCCACGAGACGATTGGTATTTGGGCCGCCGTCCTGCTGGTGTTGGCCCGGTGTTTGCAGGGCTTTTCCGCCGGCGGCGAGTACGCGGGTGCCACTATCTACGTCGTCGAGCACAGCCCCGACAAGCACAGGGCCCGGTACTCGTCCGCCATGTCTGCGGCGACATTCTCCTCATTCGCGCTCGCCGCTGGACTCGGAGCGCTGCTCAGCTTCATCCTGCCCGCCGCGGCTATGGGCGATTGGGGCTGGCGAATCCTCTTCCTGCTGTCCGTGCCGATGGGCCTGATCGCCTTCTATATTCGCGCCAAGCTCCATGAGTCCCCTGAGTTCCAAGCGATGATCGACGATTCCGCCTCCCGGCCAGCCCCGTCTCTGAGCGGCGTCTTCCGTACCCAGTGGCCTTCGATGCTGCGCCTCGGCGGGTTCGTGATGCTCACGGCCGTCTCCTTCTACATCTACTCCACGTACATGTCGACCTTCCTGATCAAGGTGGTCGGCCTGCCCCCGCACCTCGCGTTGTTCTCGAGCTTGATTTCGCTGACCCTTGCAACGGCGCTGGCCCCCGTCATGGGCCGTGTCTCGGATCGCATAGGGCGCCGCCGCACCATGCAAATCGCGGCCGGCCTCCTGGCCGTCCTTACGATTCCGGCGTACATGATCGCGGAGCAGGGAACGTTCGCAACCGCCGTTGCCAGCCAGCTGCTCATCGGGCTGGGCGCCGTGACCGCTAATGTGGTGACCTCGGTTCTGATGTCGGAAATGTTCTCGACCGACGTGCGCTTCGCGGCATCAGGCGCCTGTTACAACATCACCTACGCGGTATTCGGCGGTACCGCACCCTTCCTGGCAACGTGGCTTGTCGCGGGAACCGGATACTCGCTCTCCCCCGCCATCTATGTCGCAACCATCGCCGTCGCTTCATTCCTCGTCGCCACCTTCCTGATCCCCGAGACCGCCGGACGGCCTCTGCGCCGCTACCACGACGATCCCGTGGCCTCTGAGCCCGTGCGTGCCGTGACCTCCCAGACGGTGCCCGGGGCCTGAATCCCAGAGTACGAAAATGACCGGCCCAATGTCCGGACCCACCCGGGTCTCGACAGCGGGCCGGCCATCCCTTTTTAGTCGCAGGTGCCGCCCAGCCGGTCGCCAAGGAGACCATTGCCGCCCTGCTGCCCAACGCGGACCGGGCACTGGAGTGGATCCGGGACTATGGGGACCGCGACGGCGACGGCTTCGTCGAATATGGACGCCTAAATGATCGTGGGCTGATCAACCTGGGCTGGAAGGATTCCTGGGACGGCTTCAACTTCGCCGACGGCACCTTGGCGGAACCGCCGATCGCCCTGTGCGAGGTCCAAGCCTACGTCTACGCAGCGTATATGGCGCGTGTATGGATGGCCTACGACGCGGGCGACACGGCCGTCGGTGACGAGCTGACCGACCGGGGGTACGGCTGAAAAATCGGCTTAAAGAACAGTTCTGGCTGCCCGATCGCGGGTACTACGCGATCGCGCTGGATAAGGACAAGCATCCTGTGGATGCCTGCGCCTCTAATGTGGGCCACTGCCTCTGGTTCGGTCTCGTGGATGAGGACAAGGCGCCGTTGGTGGCCAAGAAGCTGATGTCCCCACAGATGTTCTCCGGCTGGGGCGTTCGCACCCTCGCTTCCGACATGGGAGCTTACAACCCGGTGAGTTACCATAACGGCTCGGTCTGGCCGCACGACAACGCCATTATTGCGGCTGGCCTGATCCGCTATGGTTTCGTGGAAGAAGCGCAGCGGATCGCCACGGCCCTGCTGGGGACGGCCCGGTACTCGGAGGACCGGCTGCCCGAACTCTTCTGCGGCTTCGACCGGGAACGGTTCACCCAGCTGGTGCCGGATCCGACGGCGTGTTCGCCGCAGGCTTGGGCCGCGACCGCGCCGATCCTGCTGGTGACGAGCCTGATGCGCTATGACTCGCATGTATCCCGTGGTGGTTTGTGGCTGGACCCCGCGCTGCCGGAGTCCTATGGGGACCTGCACATCACCAATGCGTCCATGGGCGGCGGCCGGATTACCATCGACATTTCCGGTTCCTCCGCCTCCGTTCAGGGGCTGCCCGAGGGCATGGTGTTCCACCGCGGGCACCGGCCATGGATGACCGAGCTGGTGGAGCAGGCCAAGCTGCGCAAGGAGGCTTAGCGGGACGAGCGGGCCCGACAGGTCTTCCGCAACCTCGACATGTCACGTCCTCAAGGGCAATTAGGACCTCACCGTTACGGTCCAATCGAATAGGGAGCCTACCAATTAAAGTCATCCGCCCCGGCGGGAACTCTTTGGGGAGCCAGGACTTCCCGCCGTGCGGATGGTGTTTGTGGTGCGGATTCGGCCCTGTCAGTCCGTGCGGACCTTGCTGGGGTCCACGTTCCGGGCGGCGAAGATGAGCAGGCCGGAGGCGAGGATGGGGATGACTCCCCACCAGAGGGTGGCGTTGATCCAGCCGGCGCCGGCGGCGAGGGTGGCGGTGATCAGTAGGCCGCCGATGATCGCTCCGACTTGGCCTGAGGCGTTGATGATGGAGGCGCCCGTTGCCCGGGTGTGGACGGGGAAGCTTTCGCCGGTGAAGAACAGCAGGGCCGAGAAAGGGCCGATGAGGAAGAACAGCCCGGCGCTGTAGAGCCCGATGATGAGCGGGAAGTTTCCGTTCGGTGCCTGAAGCATGGCGAAGAAGGAGACGGCGCACAGGATCCAGCCGATGCCGATCGCGTTGCGGCGCCCGATCCGGTCACCGAGCCAGCCATGGAACAGGTAGCCGGCGAAGGCGGTGGCGTTGGAGATGATGAGTACCAGGAGCGCGTTGTCGAACTCGACGTTCTTGCCGTCCGGTGCCGTGAGTAGCGACGTGCCGAGGATCGCGAACGCAAGGACGCCGAGCCAGTTCAGGAGGAAGGCGCCGCCGATTGTCAGGGTGGACCGCAGCGATTCTCCGCGGAAGACGGAGACGAGTGGGCTGGCTTTCTCCGAGACGTCGATTCCGTATTTGTTACCGAGTTGCTGTGCCTCTTGCACTCGGCCGTCCTTGATCATCTTGTCGATCTGGTGACGGTGGGCGAACTGGGGGCTCTCCTTGAGCCAGCGTCCGGCGATGACGATGAAGATGGCGGGAATGGCGGCCACGACGAAGCAGAGCGCCCACCCGCCGATGGGGAACAGCAGGTAGACGGACCCGGCAGCCAGTACGGAGCCGACCGGCCAGCCCGACTGGACGAGCGAGTAGATGAGACCGCGGCGGCGGGCCTTGGCGGGATCGCTCTGGTGGGCAAACATCTCGTTGAGGTAGGCGGCGTTGATTGCTTGTTCGGCGTAGCCGAGGCCGGCCAGTGAACGTACGAGGATCAGGAAGATGATTCCCAGGCCGGCGGCGATGCCTACTACCCAGCCGACGGTGGCGGTGAGGAGGGAGGCGACGGCGGCGCCGATGACGGCGATCAGGATCCCCTTGCGGCGTCCGATCCGGTCGACGATCGGGCCGATCGCGAAGGCCACCAGTGCAGTGCCGGCGGTAACCCAGGTATTGATCCCTGTGGACTGGGCCGCACTCCAGCCGAGGTCAGCGGCCAGCACCGGCAGGAGGTTGCCAAACAGGACGAAGTCGTAGACGGCGAAGGTCCAGGCGAAGAAGCATATCCAGGTGGCCAGCCGGACATCTTTGGGGGTGACGTCTGACTCGACGAATCGGGAGAGTGGGGCAGTGGACATAGCGGTTCCTAATTCACGGGGATGGGTGGGGGATGTGATGAGGATGTAATGAGTACTGAATGAGGGGGCGGTCTGCAGGCC
>JBDTQQ010000268.1:0-4501 GCA_039932075.1 Pseudarthrobacter sp.
GGGTGCCGAGGTTCGAGCTCGGTTTGCCGAACACCGTGCGCTCGTTCAGGTCGGACTGCAGGACCAGGTCAAAGAAGCTGCGTTCGAGGTCCGCGGCGCCGGGCAGCAGCGTGCCGATGATCCGTCCGCGGTGAAGCACGCTGATCCTGTCAGCCATCCGTGAGACCTCGTCCAGGTGGTGGCTGGAGACCAGGATCGCCGCGCCCCTATCCCTGCGTGCTTCCTGGAGCAACCGCCGAAGAACGATGACACCGCGCGGGTCCAGTGCGTTAGTCGGTTCGTCCAGGACAAGCACGTCCGGTCCCTGGACCAGGGCGGCGGCCAAACCAACGCGCTGCCGGTTCCCCAGCGACAGCGTCCCGGCACGCCGGTGGGCATATTGTTCCAGATCCAGGTCAGACAACGCCCGTCCCGCGGCGGAGACGGCGGCTTCCTTGCTCATTCCGTGCAGGCGGGCGGAGCAGTACACATTCTCGTGAGCGGTCAGCTCCGGATACGCGAACGGGGTCTCCAGCATCTGCCCGACCCGTGACCACACCTGCGCTCCTGCACCGGACAGCGGAAGCCCCGCCAGGTGAGCCGAACCCCTGTCCGGTTTGAGCATGCCAAGCAGGATCCGCATCAACGTCGTCTTCCCTGCTCCGTTCAGCCCGACTAAGGCGTGGATTTCCGACCGCCCCACGTGGAGGGTTACGTCGTCCAGCACAGGAAAGCCGCCCAGGGATTTCGATACACGCTCCGCCCCGATGGCCCCTTCCGGTTTCATCAGCGGGCACCCGGCTCCGGGGGACCCGACGGCGGGTGCGGACCAGGGTGCGGACCGGGATGCGGGTGTGGACGAGGGTGCGGGGGCACATGTTTGTGCAGGTGCGGCAGCGCGGGTGGCGGGCCGCCGTGGGGCAGCGGGTGCGGGGGCGTGGTCCCCGCGTGCGGTTCGCCGGCGCCGTCGGTCCGTCCTTCACCGGATGCGCCCGGGGAGAGCCCGTAGTCGCTGTAGAGTTCCCGTTCCTGCGTCTCCGTGATCGCACCCCGGTCACCGTCGATGCGCGGGCCGTTCTTTACCGTGTCCTTCGCTAACGCGAACCTGATCACGGAGTCCTCGAGGCTGGCACCCGAGAGCGGCGCGAAGGATTCGGACATGCCGAACAGGCCGGTCCGCACCGTGACGAATACCGGGTCCCCCGAATCCCCGCCGGTGAAGATCTGTTTCACGGAGCCGATTTTCTCACCGGCCACGTCCACCACAACGCCTCCGTTGAGGACGATGTTGTCAATGTCCTGCAGGCTGGGCATGGGCACTCCTTCTGGTGAGTGGTTCGGCGGATAGTGGCCTGGCTGTCCTATATTCTGTCCCCGCCGAGCGCTACGTGGGTGGATGGCTCAGCTGTTTGGCGTGAAAGTCGAAATGGAGCGTCGGGTAGGCGTAGACATCGTTCAGGCTCATCACGGGTGCGAAGAACGGGTCCCATCTGTCCGGGAACGGCATCGAGCTGGAGAGGCTGCCGGGAGTCTCGCGGTCCAGCTGCCGGGACAGGGATGCGATGGTCTTCTGGAGTTTCGGTGCCATCCGCCGGTGGTTGAAGACCGTCGCGGCGGCGCGGGAGCCCCAATAGTTCACGACGTCGAAGGGCCGGGTTCCCGCGTTGAGTACCGCCGCGAATGCCTTACCTGCCGGTGCGGGGAGTCCGCTGACAATACGAACCAGGGGTAGCAGGGCACGGACCACCATGTATCCGAAGACCATGTGGAAAAGCAGTTCCTCGTTGGTCCACTTCGTGCCGTTGCTCCGGCGGCGAAGATCCTCGGGGGTGGCGCTGGCCAACCAGGCATCGAGTTCCCGCAGCGCGCGGCTGTATCCGGCCCAAATCTCAGCCCTCGTTGGGTTCACGGCGTTCCTTCCCCTTGGGAGTAAATTATCCGACGGCGGCCAGTGCCCCTACCGCCGCGAAGACGGTCACGGGCGCCACGATCAGGCCGAAGAGCGCGTAGCCCCGCCAGGTGATCAGGACAGTCATCCGCACCAGCCGGTCATGCCAGAGCAGCGTGGCCAGCGATGCCCACGGCGTGATGAGCGGACCGGCGTTGACGCCGATCAGCAGGGCCGCCATCCGCTGCGGCGTCTCAGCCAGGGGCTCTGCCAGGAGGTAGGCCGGCAGATTGTTCGGCACATTGGAACCAACAGCACCGGCTGCGGCCAGCCGAAGCAGCTCCGGGAAGCCCTGGACTTCCCCGGCGAGCTGGCCCACGATTGCTGAAGCGCCCAGCTGCCTGGCGGTTTCCATCACCAGGAAGAGTCCGGAGGCGAACAGCAGCAGGGATCACGGCACCAGCTGCGCTTTGAGGACCCGGGGGCGCCGGAGCGCGAAGACCGCACCCAGCACAAGGGCGGCCGCCACGGCGGGGATCCAGACCGGGACCCCGGACACCAGGGCCGGCAGCAGCAGCGCCAGGACGAGCGCGGTGCTGCCGAGCAGGACCCGGTCCGTCGTTGCCGCCGTCGATCTTCCGGTTCCCTGGTCCGGCCTGATCCGCCCGACCGGGATCCGTGAATAGCGCTTGCGCTGGTCGCGGCGGAAGACGATGCCGATGAAGACCAAGGGCACCAGAACCACGGGAGCGGCGGCAGACCGGCCTGCCGGGTCACGCTCACCACCACCGGGGTCAGGAGGACCGCCGTCGTGTCCAGCGACAGGAAGATGGTGCTCAACGTGGCGAACACCGCCAGAAACAGCCACAGGAGAAAGCTGTAGCCGCGGCCCCAGTGCCGGAACCGGTGCGCGGTCCACAGAAAGACGCCGGCCTCGCTCGCCAGCTCCGTCACCACGGTCATCGCGACGACGCAACAGGATCATAGCCACCCGGTCAACCAGTGCGGCCAGGTCAGCCGCGGGCAGCGTCCCGGTGACCACTAGTCCGCGCCCCAGGCCAAGGGCTGGCGAGGGTTAGGGCAGTGTACGACCGCGGTGAGCCAACGGATCTCCACTTACAATTTGCGGGTGCGCGGTTCGTGCCCATCGTGTATGAGAAGGCTCCATACCTTAGGAGACAAGCTTGTGTGTCAGATGGGCATATGGGTATATCCCCGAGCAGGCGTATGATCATCAAAGAATTTCGTGCAGAAACCATGCGGGAGGAAACCGTGGACAGCGCTGCCAAATTTGTACCGGTCGGGGAAGTCAGCGCCGACGAACGCTCCAGGATCGCCGTCGGCAAGGCCGGCGTGCGCAAGGACGATCGCTACGCCGTTGCCGTAAACGACGACGGCGAAATCCTCCTGACTCCGCTCGTCTCCATCCCGAAGCGGGAACTGCTGATCTGGGAGAACGCTCAGATCCGCGAAGCCGTGAGCCTAGGCCTACTCCAGTCCGCTGCCGGCGAGACCACGAGCCTGGGTGACTTCAGCCAGTACGCAGACGATCAGGACGACGACGAGTGACCGAACCGTTCGATCTGCGCTTTACCCGGGTCGCGGCAGAGCAGATGGAAGCATTGACTGATGCCGGCCACGGGGAAAAGAAGCTGAAGAAGGTCCGCAGGGCACTCGGCCGGCTCCAAACCAATCCGTCCCATCCAGGACTGAATTCGCACAAGTATTCATCCATGGCCGGTACCAACGGCGAAGAGGTTTGGGACTCCTATGTGGAGAACAACACGCCTTCCGCTTGGCGTATTTTCTGGCATTACGGCCCGGGAAAAGGCGTCATCACTATTGTGGCAATTACGCCCCATCCCTGAGCCGGTGCCCCTGAAAGGGGACTAAGTACCGCGCCTTACAGGTCCGCGAGCACCGACCCCGGGTTCTCCATGCAGTCCGCAACAAACCGGAGGAACCCGGCTGCCGTGCCGCCGTCGCACACGCGGTGATCGAAGGTGAGCGTCAGTTCGGTGACCTTGCGGACCGCGAGGCCGCCGCCCACCACCCACGGCTTGTCCATGATCCGTCCCACACCGAGGATCGCCACCTCGGGGTGGTTGATGATGGCCGCGGATCCGTCCACGCCGAACACGCCGTAGTTGTTCAGCGTGAACGTGCCGCTGCCCAGCTGCTCCGGTGTCCCCTTTCCCTCGCGGACGACGGCGGTGAGCCGGCGGATCTCCGCGTCCAGTTCGCGGGCGCTGAGTTTGTCCGCGTTGCGGATGGAGGGCACCGTCAGTCCGCGGTCCGTCTAAGCGGCAAATCCCAGGTTGATGCCGTCGAAGCCCACGATCTCCTGGGCGCCGTCGGCGGTGGCCTCGATGCGGGTGTTCAGCTCGGGGAATCGTTTTAACCCGGCTGTGACAAAACGTGCGATGAACGCGAGAAGCCCTGGCGCGGCGTGCGAGTCGGCCTTCTTCATCCCGGCCCGAAGCTCCACCAGGGCAGTCGCGTCAACGTCGACCCAGACCGTGGCCTCCGGGATCTCCTGCCGGCTCCGGGTCATGTTCGCGGCGACGACTTTACGAACACCCTTGACCGACGTCCGGGCGGAGATACCCAGGCCTGTGCGGGAGTCGGTTCCGG
>JBDTQQ010000269.1:0-4500 GCA_039932075.1 Pseudarthrobacter sp.
GCCAGCCTTGTTAGACCGAGGGCCCGGACACACCGTCCGGGCCCTCGGGCGTTAAGTGCCGGAGGGGTAAGGCAAGATAGGTCTGTGAGCACAGCAACGGGCCCCGCAGAGGCTACAGCCGCCAGCAACGAGAACGTGACCGAACCGGAAGCCGTCCCGTCCGAATCGGTCCGCGAAGAGTACGAGAACCTGGTTGACCTGGTCAGGAAGTACCGCTTCGCGTATTACCAGGAGGACGAACCCCTGGTCTCGGACGCCGAGTTCGACGATCTGTTTCGTCGGCTGGAGGAGATCGAGGCACTGCACCCCGAGCTCATCGCCAACGACTCCCCAACGCAGGAAGTAGGCGGCGAAGTCGCAGCCGCGTTCGCCGCCGTCGAACATCTGCAACGGATGTACAGCCTCGAGGATGTCTTTTCCCTCGATGAACTGGAAGCCTGGATCACCAAGGCCGAAGCCAGCATCACCAAACTCGGGGACACTGCCCGGCCCTCCTGGCTGACAGAACTCAAGATCGACGGCCTGGCCGTCAACCTGTTGTATCGGGACGGCAAACTGGTCCGCGCCGCAACCCGGGGCGATGGGAGCACAGGCGAAGACATCACGCACAACGTGCTGACCATCAAGGAAATCCCGCAGGAGCTGACCGGCAGCGGGTTCCCGGCCGAGATGGAAGTACGCGGCGAAGTATTCATCCCGTCCAAGGCATTTGCAGAGTTCAATGAGGCGCTGATTGAAGCCGGCAAGGCACCCCTGGCCAACCCTCGGAACGCAGCAGCAGGATCCCTCCGGCAGAAGGATCCTGCGGAAACCGCCAAGCGCCCGCTGCGGATGTTTGTCCACGGAATCGGTGCACGCGAAGGGCTGGAGACGCTCAGCCAGTCCCGGACGTACGGCCTGCTGGAGAAATGGGGCCTGCCCGTCAGCCCTTACTACGAAGTTCTCGGGAGCCTGCAGGAAGTGCTTGCGTTCATCAAGCGCTACGGCGACAAACGGCACAGCCTGATGCACGAAATCGACGGCATTGTGGTGAAGGTTGACGACCTCGCTACACAGCGCGCCCTCGGGTACACCACGCGTGTGCCGCGGTGGGCTGTGGCGTACAAGTACCCGCCGGAGGAAGTCCACACCAAACTGCTGGACATCGCAGTGAACGTGGGACGGACCGGCCGCGTGACGCCGTACGGCGTGATGGAGCCCGTGAAAGTCGCCGGGTCCACGGTGGGGATGGCCACTCTGCACAACCAGGACGTCGTGAAGGCCAAGGGCGTGAAGATCGGCGACATCGTGGTGCTGCGCAAGGCCGGCGATGTCATCCCGGAGATAGTTGGCCCAGTGCTGGCCCTGCGCGACCAGCAGGTCCCGCCGGTCCGTGACTTCGTCATGCCCACCGAATGCCCTTCGTGTGGAACCCCCCTTGCCCCGGGCAAGGAAGGGGACGTGGATATCCGCTGTCCCAACTCCAGGTCCTGCCCGGCGCAGCTCCGCGAACGGGTCTTCCACCTGGCTGGCCGCGGCGGGTTCGATATCGAGGCCCTCGGCTGGGAAGCGGCCATCGCGCTCACGCAGCCTGCCGAGCCGGAAGTTGCGCCGCTCGTTTCCGAGGCCGCCCTGTTCGATCTCACGCCCGAGGACCTGGCCGACGTCCGGATCCGGCGCGAAAAACGCTCCAAGGGTGTGGCTACCGGCGAGTTTGAACTGGTTCCGTATTTTTTCAGCAAGGGCACGGCCAAGTCCCCGTCGAAGCCCACCGCCACGACTGAGAAGCTGTTCAAGGAGCTCGAAAAGGCCAAGAGCCAGCCGCTGTGGCGGGTGCTGGTGGCGTTGTCCATCCGGCACGTTGGCCCCCGTGCTTCCCGTGCACTGGCCACGGCCTTTGGCAGCATGGACGACATCCGGAATGCCTCCGAGGAAGACCTGGCCCATGTGGATGGCGTGGGCCCCACCATCGCTGCGGCGCTCAAGGAATGGTTTGCCGAGGACTGGCACCTGGAGATCCTTGACCGTTGGGCCGCGGCCGGCGTCCGGATGGAGGACGAACGCGACGCGTCAACACCCCGGACCTTGGAAGGGTTGACCATTGTTGTCACCGGCTCCCTGCCCAACTTCAGCCGGGACGAGGCGAAGGAAGCGATCCTCACCCGGGGCGGCAAAGCTGCGGGTTCAGTCTCCAAAAACACCAGCTACGTGGTGGCAGGCGAGAACGCCGGCACCAAGCTCGACAAGGCGGAGCAGCTGGGCCTACCCGTGCTGGATGAGGACGGCTTCCGGGAACTCTTGGAGAACGGTCCTGCCGCGGCGCCTGACACCGCCGTGGACTCCGATTTGGCAGACGAAACCCACACCACTTCCGAATCCGCAGAGGTAGCAGAATGAACCACCCGGACTTTACCTTGGACCTGCTTGCTGTAGCCAAGCAGGCGGCTACCGCGGGCGCCGACGTGCTCGCATCGCGGAATGGCGAGGCTCTGGATGTCAGCAATAAGGGCGACGCCGGAGACTGGGTCACTGCCTTTGACGTCGCTGCGGAAAATGCGGTCCGGCAGGTCATCACCGCTGCCCGGCCGCAGGACACCATCACGGGGGAGGAGCACGGGACCACGCGGCCGGCTGCGCCCAGTGGCTATCGCTGGTCCATCGACCCGCTGGACGGCACCACCAACTTCATCCGGAACATCGTCTACTACGCCACCTCCGTGGCAGTTGCGGATTCCGACGGCGCTTGGCTGGCCGGCGTCGTGAACGCCCCGGCGCTGGGCCGCGTCTACTACGCCGCCCGCGGCCACGGCGCGTGGCTGGAGGAGAGCGGCCGGGTGACCTCCCTCCAGGGCCCAGTGGCGGGCCGGGCTGGCCAGATCCTGGCCACGGGCTTCAGCTACGATCCGGCAGTCCGCACGGAACAGGCAGCGCTGCTGGGCGACCTTATGGAAGGATTCGCCGACGTCAGGCGGCTGGGCTCCGCGGCGCTGGACCTTTGCCTCGTGGCGGACGGAACCCATGACGCCTACGGGGAACGCGGACTGAACGAACACGACTACTCAGCCGGGGCCCTGATCGCGGAGGAAGCGGGCTGCTGGGTGCGGCGTCCGCGCCTGGACAGCCCCCTCGACGGCGGGCCCAGCGACGCGGACCGGCTTGCGGCCTGGACCTGCGCCGGAACGTTGGAGCTGGCCGGAAAGTTTCCACTCTGACCCAATTGCGGCACTAACATTGTCAGGTGCAATCGCAAATAATCATCCGTCCCGCCCTTGAGGCAGATTTTTCCGCCGTCGCCCGAATAACCGTCGATTCCTACCTGGCAGCGGGTCACTTCGACAACGCGGACCACCCGTATATGCAGCAGATCCAGGACGTAGCCGCGCGGGCAGCGAAGGCCACCATCTGGGTTGCCGAGCGTGACCGGCAAGTGGTGGGTTCTGTGACGCTGGCGCTGGCAGGAGAACCGTACGCCGACATCGCGCTCGAGGATGAGCTGGAGTTCCGGATGCTCGTGGTGGACCCTGCTGTGCAGCTCAGCGGGGCAGGGCAGGCGATGGTGGAGGCCATCATTGAGTATGCCAAGTCCCTCGACGGAATCAACGGGGTTTCCCTGACTACCGGCAGGACATGGGAAAGCGCGCACGGACTGTACAGGAAGACGGGCTTCCGGCGCGTCCCGGAGCGTGACTGGCTGATTCCCGGCACCGACATAAAGCTGCTGGTTTATCGGCTCGACCTCTAGCCGACCTACAGTGGTGCCGACTCATTTTCAGCACTGAAAGGCCCACCATGCGCAAAACATTCGGCACTGGCTCCGTCTGGGAACAGACCCTCGGCTACTCCCGGGCCGTCCAGGTGGACAACACCCTCTACATCTCGGCCACTGCCGCGAGCGGTGACGACGGGATTGTGGGTGAGGACTTCTACACCCAGACCCAGTTCATCCTCCAGAAGCTGGCAGCGGTCCTGACCGACGCCGGGTTCAGCTTCGAGGACGTGGTGCAGTCCAAGATCTACCTGACGGACATCAGCAAGTGGGAAGAGTCCGGCCGGGCCCACGGCGAAGTCTTCGGCGAGATCCGCCCCACGCTGTCCCTGGTGCACGTCCTGCCGTTCCTGGACCCGAAGATGCTGGTGGAGATCGAGCTCGTCGCCCGGAAGAGCGCCAGCTAAACGCAGAAACGAAGCCGGCTTACCAGGGGCAGGGAGGAAGTCGGCTTACCAGGGGCAAGGACGAAGCCGGCAGTAGTGCCGGCGACTGTTTCTGCAGGTTATCCACATAGGCCTCCTGCCTCCGGCATGTTGCCGGGCCGCTCTGTGATGCTGGAGGTATGGATAGCACAGCGGCTGCGGAGACGGCGGAGGACCTGACCCTCCGGGGTTCGGACATCGTGGAACGTTCGGGCTCCGCGCCGGCCGGTGACGTTGATCTGCTGCGTCAGGAATACGACGTGTGCTTGGATACTCTGGCGGAAATCCGCCGTGAGGAAGCGACGTTGGCGGCGCGGAAAGTCCGGGCGG
>JBDTQQ010000270.1:0-4491 GCA_039932075.1 Pseudarthrobacter sp.
GGATAGGCTGATCCCATGACTATCGTCTTCAGCATCCTGGTCTTTCTGCACATCGTCGGCGCCGCAATGATTGTTGGCTACTGGATCGCCACACTCAGGGAGCCCACAGTCCACCCCCGCCAGCGGGACGGCGCCTTCCTGCAGCTTCTGACCGGTATCGCCATGATGGGCATCCTTCCCATGATGCCCGACGCCGACCCCAACTACTTCAAGCTGGGCATTAAGTTCGCCATCGGTCTCGCCGTCGCCGTCCTGGCCGTGATCGGCACCCGAAAGGTAAAGAAGGGCGAACCGGTCCCCACCGGGATCGCCCACGGTGTTGGCGGACTGGCCCTGGTCAACATTGCCATCGCCACACTCTGGAACTGATCGCCCCAGCACCACCCACGACGGCGCCGCTCCCCTCTCCGGGGAGCGGCGCCGTCGGCGTCTAAGCACCCTTCGGCGGTCATAATCCTCTGAGAGCGGACAGCCCGTGCAAGCGTGCACACGAATCCCTAGGATGGGAACCGGCGGGGGCGGCAACGGCCGGCCCCGGTACGTATCGACCTTGAGGAGTGGACATGGCAGCAACACGCACCGCACACACTGTATGGAACGGCGACCTGATGTCAGGGTCGGGTCAGACCACGCTGGACAGCTCCGGCCTGGGCACCTTCGACGTCACCTGGAAGGCGCGCACCGAGGCTGCCGAAGGCAAAACCAGCCCCGAAGAACTGATCGCGGCAGCCCACGCGAGCTGTTTCTCGATGGCTTTCAGCAACGAACTGGCCAAAGCCGGCCACGCCCCTGAGGAAATCAACACCAAGGCGGACGTCACGTTCGTTCCCGGCACGGGCATCACCGGCAGCCACCTGACAGTGTCCGCCAAGGTCCCCGGCCTCTCCGAAGAGGAATTCCAGCGGATCGCCGGCGAAGCCAAGGTTGGCTGCCCGGTTTCCGGCGCACTGGCCAGCATCGACATCACCATGGACGCTACCCTGCAGTCCTAGTCACACCCAGCGGCAGAACGCCGCGGATGATGCAAAAGGCCCTGCTCCCGCCCGGATAACCGGTGGGAGCAGGGCCTTTCGTATTTGACTGCGATCGTTGTCAGCTGAGGCGGGCCGGGAGCGGCGCGGGCCGCAGGCGGCGGTAGCCTTCACGCGCCGGGGGCCGGTCGGTGGGCAGTTCCTGGATCATTTCCCTCAGGGCGCCGATGCCGTACTCCAGCTGCGGGTCCCGTCCGGCCGCGTAAGCGTGCGGCGGATACGTGACTTCGATGTCGGGATCCACGCCGTAGTTTTCCACGGACCACCCCACTCCACCGCCGAACCAGGTAGCGTAGCGCGGCTGGGTGACGCCCGTGCCGTCAGCGAGGGAGAACCTGTTATCGATTCCCACCACGCCGCCCCAGGTGCGCGTGCCGATGACAGGCCCGATGCCCCGCAGCTTGGACACCTGGGTGATGATGTCGCCGTCGGACCCGGCAAACTCATCAGCGAGGATGATCACCGGTCCCCGCGGGGCGTGATGCGGGTACGTGCGCGGGCGTTCCCCGCGCGGCATGCTCCAGCCGGTGACCTTCCGGCCGATCAGCTCTGCCACGAGCTGCGATGTGTGGCCGCCGCGATTGCGCCGGACGTCCACAATCAGCCCGTCGAGGGCCGTTTCGGTGTCCAGGTCACGGTGCAGCTGGGCCCAGCCGTTGGCCATCATATCCGGGATGTGGAGGTACCCGTAGCGTCCGCCCGAAGCCTCCCGGACGGTCCTGCGGTTCGCCGCGACCCATTCCTGGTACCGCAGGCGCTCCTCGTCCTTGACCGGGACGACGGCGATGCGCCGCTGCTTGCCTGCCTCAGCTCCGTGGCCGGCGCCGTTGCGGAGCGTAAGTTCCACAGCGCGCCCGGCGGCCCCCACCAGCTGCATGGCCGGTGTCACCGTGTCGGACAACGGTACGCCGTCAATGGCGAGGAGCACGTCCCCGGCCATGGCGGCAGCACCCGGGCGGGTCAGCGGCGAGGTGGCCAGCGGATCGGATGACTCTCCCGCCAGGATGCGCGTGATCTCCCAGCCGGCGGGCGTGAAGGCGAGGTCGGCGCCAAGCCGTCCCTGACCGTTGCTCCCGTTTTCCGTGACCATTGCGGGCCGGACATAAGCGTGGGACGTGCCCAGCTCCCCGTGCAGTTCCCAGAGCAGGTCCACCAGGTCGTCATGCGATCCCAGCCTGTCCACCAACGGACGGTATCGCTTGTGGATCGACTGCCAGTCCTGGCCGGCCATGTCCTCTGCCCAGAAGAAATCACGCTGCAGGCGCCAGGCCTCGTCAAAGGCCTGGCCCCACACGCTGACGGGGTCCATCATCACGCGGATCCTGCCGAGATCGACCTTGACCAGCTGCCCGGATTCCTCGTCTGCCTTGGCGGTGGAAGGAACAACGCTGACCTGCTTGTCGCTGATCAGCACTACCTTTTGGCCGTCGTTGGAGACCCGGTAGCTGTCCACCGCCTCAACCAGGGTGGCGGGTTTGCGCCGTGCGAGGTCGAAGCGGACCAGGCTGGGGCGGGCGTCCTTGTCTTCCTGGCTGGCCTTGCCGTCGCCTGTGACACCAGCGAGTGCCCAGTCGAGCCAGAGCAGGGCACCCTCCGTGGCTGTCAGGGCGGTGTAGTTGCCCTGCGCTACGGGGACGCCAATGACGCGGTGGGCGAGCCCCTCCGGATCCACCAGGACCTGGGCCACTTCTGCCTGGTCGGCTTCTCCGTCCGTGCTGGCGGCCGGCGCCAGGTCAACAGACGGACCAAAGGGCGACGGCGTTGTGGCCGCAAGTGCCACGAGGTAGGGCTTGATCGGGCTCGGGAACGAAAGGTCGAACGAGTGTCCGTCGTAGACCGGGTCAAAGCTGCGGTTGGACAGGAACGCCAGGAACTTTCCGTCCGGCGTGAAACTCGGCGATCCGTCGCAGAAGCGTCCGTCAGTGACCTCAACAATCCCCCCGCCCGGCTTAGCCACACTTGCCAGCCGGAGCCGGCTTCGGGAGCCGAACGACGTCACGGGTTCCGACCAGGCCATCCACTGTGAATCCGGCGACCATGCCAACTCCTCAATGGTGCCCTCACCGATGCTGGTGACCAGTGACAGCTCCCCCGTGGCCGTGTTGGCCACGTACACGTCGCCGAACGAGGTCCCCACCGCAAGCCATTTTCCGTCCGGGCTTGCTTCCAGGGCGCTGGCGCGCGACGGCTTTGGAAAGGAGATGCGGGACGGGCGCGCCGGCACGCCGCTCGGAGCGGCGCCGGTTTGGCCCTCGGCAGCTCCGGCGTCGGCGGTACTCCCCGCCGCAGCAGGGCTGGCACCGGCGGGGGTGGCATCATCGGCAACCACGACGTCGGCAGTCACCACTCCGGCCGAGCCGGCCGCCGGAACGGGCCGGGGAAGCGGCGGCGCCAGTTCCTCCGATGCGGCGCCATCACCGGTGGTCACCGCAGTGGCCGGAATCGCAGGTGCGGGGGTTGCCGGGGCGGCAGCTTCAGGTGCTGCAACTTCGGCAGCGATTTCCTTGATGTAGATGGACTCCACGCCGTCGTGGTCCGCGACGTAAGCGAGCCGGCCGCCGTCGAGCGGTCTGGGCAGCCGGGCCCGGACGCCCGGGGTGGCTTCTACGATGCGGGAAGGTCCGTCCTTGTGCCGGATCCAGTGGACGGTGCCGTGGGCCTCGACGGCGCTGGCCGACCCGCTGGCATCCGGGACCACCGCGCCCAGGTGCTTAGTGGCCTTCAGCAGGCCCGGGCGCCGCGACTGCGACGCCGAGCCCAAGGTGATTTCCAGCCGCACGGCCTCCGCGGACAGATCGTGGAGGACCCAGAGCTCGCCTGCGGATTCGAAGACCACGCGTTCGCCGTCGCTTGCTGCATGCCTGACATAGAAGTCCTCGTGGTCCGTGTGACGGCGCAGGTCGCCGCCCCCGGGAAGCACTGAGTACAGATTGCCAAACCCCTCGTGGTCAGAGAGGAACGCAACCCGCCCCTTCACCCACAGCGGGTCGGTAAGGTTTCCGTCCAGTTCGGGTACCAGACGTTCGAACTCGCCGTTACCGTCGGCATCAATCCACAGCTTGCCGGCGGTTCCCCCGCGGTACCGCTTCCACCAGGCCGGCTCGCGGGAGAGCACGCTGGCCAGGACAACCGGCCGTTCGTCTCCGACTTCCGGGCCAAAGGCCACGGACTCCACCGGACCGAAGGGAAGCTCCTCCGCCCAGCCGCCCTCAACGGGCAGGCTGTACGCGTAAGTGTGCCGGCTTTCGGCCTGCCGGAAGGCGCTGGTCACCACTACATCACCGGCGGCGGTGAATCCCTTGACCTTAGTGGTGCCGTGGCCGAAATAAGTGAGCTGACGGTAGCCCCCGCCGTCGACCTCGGCCGAAACCACTTCCGGCGCTGTCCCCTGGATGACAGTCCAGACCAGCCGTTTGCCGTCGGGAGTGAAGCGGGGGTTGCGCGCGGGCAACTGCAGTGA
>JBDTQQ010000271.1:0-4481 GCA_039932075.1 Pseudarthrobacter sp.
GCCACCAGTTTCGGGATGCTCCTCGCCCTCCGGCTGCTCGAAGGCATGGCACTGGGGGGAATTCCAGCGATCGCCATCGCCTACCTGAACGAAGAAGTGAACCGGGCCCATGCGGCAATGGCGGCCGGAAGCTATGTTGCCGGCACCACCCTGGGCGGGCTCGCCGGCCGGCTGGTGGCCGGCCCGGTGGGTGACGTGTGGGGCTGGCGGACAGCGGCCCTGGCGGTGTCCTTGCTGGCAACCGTGGCTGCCGTCCTCTTCCTCATTCTCATACCCCGCGCGAAGGGGTTCACCGCCACCAGGGCCGCCGGGCTCCGCGGCGCCTTCGCTACCCTCGCCGGCCATCTACGGAACCCGCGGCTGGTGGCGCTCTACGTCCAGGCGTTCCTGATGATGGGTGGCTTTGTAGCGGTCTACAACTATCTGGGCTTCCGCCTGTCCGCAGAGCCTTTCGCACTGCCTGCCACCCTGATCAGCTTCATCTTCCTCGCCTACTTGTCAGGGACCGTGACCTCCCGATGGGCCGGCGGGCTGACGGCCCGTTTCGGCCGCAGGACCGTCCTGCTGGCCGGCCTCGCTCTAATGGCCGGGGGCCTCGCGCTGACGCTCACGCAGGTGCTCGCCCTCATCCTGGCCGGCCTGGTGATCTTTACCGGCGGCTTCTTCGCGGCCCACAGCATTGGCTCCGGCTGGACCGGAAGCATTGCCACCACCGGCCGCGCCCAGGCAGCCTCGCTCTACAACCTGGCCTACTATCTTGGTTCGAGCGTCATCGGCTGGTCCGGCGGGCTGCTCTTCCAGTCCCTCGGCTGGACGGCGCTTGCCCTCGTCATCGTGGTGATGACGTTCTTCACGGCGGTGACAGTCGTCGTCGTACATCCCCCGCGGAGCGCCGCGGCACGTGACCCGAAGTGAGGCAGTTGCGAGAAACAGGACGCCGCAGAACTATCGGGCGCCAAACGGCACGTAACTCCGGCGATTATTCGGAAAGACGGGCTGACCGGAGATGATCGGGCAGAAACAGACGTCTAGGATGAACTCAAGGACATTGAGGAGATCCCATGAGCAGCAACCCAAAAAACATCAGGCCGGGAAGTCATTTCGACCCGCTGGACGCTATTGATGAGCGGCTTCTCGCCGCCCTGGTGGACGATGCAAGGATCTCCAACAAGCAACTGGCCGAGCTGGTGGGCATCGCTCCGTCCACGGCGCTCATGCGGACCCGCGCGCTGTCCGAGCGAGGCATCGTCCAGGGCTTTGAGGCCAAGCTCAGCCTTTCTGCGATCGGCCGGTCCGTCCAGGCGTTGGTGGCGGTCCGGCTCCGGGCCCACGACCGCGACCAGATCGACCGCTTTACGGCCCGAGTGCCGCACCTACCCGCAGTCCTTTCAACTTTCCACACCTCAGGGTCCGTGGATTATCTGCTGCACATCGCCGTCGGAAGCACCGAGGACCTGCGGGACTGGGTCCTGGACAACCTGGCCACGGACCCCGTGGTGGGCCACACCGAAACCACCCTGGTCTTCGAGCACATCCAGGGCAATCACGGTCCGCTGCCGGCATAGCCGTGCTCGCGGCTACGGTCGCCGCTGCACGGCGGTCCGGCAAGTCACGGCGGCAAGTGCCAGCGCGGCAGCGCTGCACAGTGCCACAAACGCCGTTACTGCCGCCTGCAGCCCGAAAACGGCGGTGGCCCATCCCAGCCCGATGACCGGCACGGCGCTGCCCAGGTATGTGATGACGTAGACGGTGCTGACCACCTGGGCGTGGTGCGAAACCTCCACCTTGGCGGCCACATCGTTAAAGACAGTCCGGAAGGCCACGCCCTGACCGAGCCCGGCGCACACGCTGGCCGTCGCCAGCAGCAACAGGCTGTGCGAGGCCGCGGCGGAAGCCAGCAGCAGCACGGAGATGCCCAGGAGCGCCAGACCGGCCGGAACCACAAAGCGGCCCCGCACCGCCAGTAGCTGGCTCAGCGCCGAGGCGCCAAGCGTTATCCCGGCCAACGCACCGATCAGCGGGCGGGAGTCGGTGCCCACGATGTGCGCAAAGTAGCCGGGGGCCAATGAGAGGCAAAAGCCAAACACTGAAAAGCTGAGGAATCCGACAGCGGCCGCGAGCCAGAAAGCACCCCGAGCCTCGGTAGAGACCGACGGCCGGCGTGGAGCCAGGACCCGGATGGGCCGCGGTCCGGCCGGAGGCTTGATGGCTGGCCGGGCGTTCAGCAGGAACAAGGGCACGAGCATTCCGGCCAGCACCACCGAATGGACGTAATAGGGGGCCGTGGTGGGTCCGGGCAGCATGGACAGCAGACCGCCGATGACGGGGCCCGCAGCCACGCCGCCTGCGGTTGCGAGCAGGGTGAAGCGGGAGGCCCACTCCGGGCGGGACGGGAGCAGTTCCCGCAGGGCGGCGGCGCTGGCACCGGTGGCGAGGGCAACAGCCACCCCCTGGAGCGCCCGCCCGGCCGAAAGTGCCAGCAGGTTCCCGGCCTGCGAGAACACCCACCCGCCGGCCAGACCTGCCAGGACGGCGAGAATGAGCGCAGCCCGCCGGCCTATGTGGTCGGACCAGTGGCCGGCCAGCATCAGCGTGGCCACCAGCGCCAGGACGTAGCTGGCGAAGGCCGTGGTAATGCCGAGCGGAGAGAGGCCCAGCTTTGCCTGCAGCAGGGGGTAGAGGGGGGTGGCAAGGTTCGCGCCGACCAGCAGCAGGGAGATGACGGCGCCGGCCAGCACCAGCCGGGCGGTGGTGGAGGCATTCCAGCCCCGGCTCGCGGCTGTGGACGGGCGCATGCGGAGTTCACTGAAGACAGTCATTGGCGTTGCCTTGGCATCTGCCGGGGTTTGGGGTCCTTGTGGGACGTGGCCCCGGGGGGTTTACGTGGATAACCAAATAGTGGCGCATTACTGCCGGATGAAGCCGTGGTTCGTGATTGAATTGAGCGAAATACGCAATTTACAGAGCCGAGCATGACCGAAAGTGACAGTTTGCAGACTCTTGACCCTACCGATCTGAAGATCCTGCTGGAGCTCATCCGCGATCCCCGCGTTCAGATCGGGGAACTCAGCGAACTGCTGGGGATTGCACGCAACACGGCTCAGTCGCGCGTCCGGCGCCTGCTCCGAGCTGGTGTGCTGCACGATGGCGGCCGCGAGATTGACCTCGCAGCGGTGGGGTACGACGTCGTCGCTTTCGTCACGATCGAAGTGACACACCGGGAACTGGACGGAGTGGTAGGCGCCCTCCGGCTGCTGCCTCAGGTTTTGGAGGTCCATGAGATCTCCGGCCGGGGCGATGTGTGGTGCCGCGTCGTGGCCACCGATACGCACAATCTGCAGTCCGCCCTCCGCCAGATCCTTCGCATCAAGGGTGTCATCCGGACCGAAACAGTCCTGGCGCTCCATACCCACATTCCCTACCGGACCGAACCCCTGATCAGCCGCCTCGCGCAGGCTGCACCAGGCAAAGGCTAGGATTTCCTGACGTGACCATTATCGATAACGCCGTCTACGTTGACGGCCTCCGCAGTGCCGAGCCCCAGAGCCTGGAGCAGACGTTCGAAACCCTCACCCGCCATGGAGGCATGGCCTGGATCGGGCTGTACCGGCCCACTGCCGTGGAAATGGCTGCCGTGGCCAACGAGTTCGGGCTGCATGCTTTGGCGGTGGAGGATGCCATTTCGGCGCACCAGCGGCCCAAGTTGGAACGCTATGAGGACAACCTGTTCACGGTGCTCCGGCCCGCACGGTACCTGGACTCAACCGAAACCGTGGAGTTCGGCGAGTTGCACGTCTTCACCGGCCGGAACTTCGTGGTGACCATCCGCCATGCCGAAATGGCCGGGGTGGGCCGGGTAAGGCGTCGCCTGGAGGACCGCCCCGACCTGCTCCGGCACGGCCCGGAAGCGGTCCTCTATGCCCTGCTGGACATGGTGGTGGACGATTACGCGCCTGTAGTGGCCGGCCTGGAAAACGACATCGACGAGATCGAGGACCAGTTGTTCAGCGGTGACAACAGCGTGTCCCGCCGGATCTATGAGCTCGCCCGCGAAGTCATCCAGTTCCAGCGCGCCATCCATCCCCTGCCGGAGATGATGCGGCAGCTCAGGCGGGGCTTCGAAAAGTACGGCGTGAACACAGAATTGCAGCATAGCCTTCGTGACGTCGAAGACCACGTGGAACGGGTGATCTCCCGGGCCGATTCGTTCCGTGACCTGCTGCAGAACGCCCTTACCCTGGACGGAACCCTGACCGCCAACCGGCAGAACGAGGCCAGCGCCGAACAGAACGAACAGGTCAAGAAGATCTCCTCGTGGGCGGCGATCTTCTTCGCACCTTCCTTCGTGGCCGGCGTCTACGGCATGAACTTCGACCACATGCCCGAACTCCACTGGACCCTGGGCTATCCTATGTCCATCGTGCTGATGGCCGGCACCGCAGGCCTGATGTACGCCATTTTCAAGAGGAAAGGCTGGCTGT
>JBDTQQ010000272.1:0-4465 GCA_039932075.1 Pseudarthrobacter sp.
CCTACTCCCGGAAGCTCCACATGTCTGCGGATGTGCAGGCCCGCCCGCCGGAAGTGGTAGTTGGCCAGCACCTCAAGGAGGGAATCCGCCCTCGGGATCAAGCTATCGAGGACGGTCCTGGCGCGGGCATTGCGGTTTCCGGGGAGCTTGCGCCGCAGGAAGTCCACCGTGACGTCTCCCCGCTGGGTTGCGGACTGAAGCATGACCAGGGACTCCGCCTCGGGCAAGCAGCGCATTGCGTGAATCAGGATGTCAGCCAGGCCCGCCACCGGCAGCCATGGGTGGGGCGGGTGGGGGCACCGTCCATGGGTCACTGTTCCCGCCGGTGTCCTCTTATGCCCAGGACTCAGGTGCACAAAACTGGAGTCGTGTAGCGTCCAGAGCCTGTACGTAGGGGCGGCCGAGAGGCATGTGAGCAGAGCATTGTGCTGCAGCGCCAGACCCAAGGCGCCGGCCTCTCTGGGCAGGCCGTAGGCGCCTCGCCGAATCCGCACAATACGCCCGGCAGCCACGGCTTTGTTGAGTGATGTTCGCGAGAATCCCGCCGCACGGAGCGTCGAAGTCCGGGCTACGCCGGCCCGCATGCCAAGGAAGGTGTCCATATTCATGGTTCGACCGTGCCAGCGGACTGCAGCAAACGGCAGATCGAAGCTGCGCCATGTGGACAACTCAGCCATCCCGGGGCACTTCGACACGGACACGCCGGCTCCCAGGACTGGAAGGCGCATACCGCCCCGCAATGTGCCCCGGGAAGGAGCAGACAAGTTTGTGACACGGACAGTAACAGCAGGCTTGCACTTTGTGACAGACGTGTCATAAACTATTCGTGGATCCGCTAAACGCCTCCGGCGGGTCTGATGCGAACGGAGATATAGCCCCGGTTCGACGCAGCGTGTGAGTCTTAACGTTGCTGAGAACCGGGGCTATTGCATTTAAGCCGGCAGCCCCAGCGACTGCGCAGCCCCATCGGAAATGGAGAAGCCCGGGACCTCAAACCAGGAGGAACCGGGCTTCCACACAACAAGACGAATTAGCTGGCGCGGTCCACCACTGCCAGCGCGAAGTTGGACAGCGAGTCCTTCACAACGCCGTCAGGCAACGGCGCCAGCGCAGCAATGGCTTCGTCGGCCCAGCGCCGGGCAACCACCCACGACTCGGCAGTGACGGGGTGCTCGCGCAGGCCTGCAACGGCAGCAGCCAAGGCAGAATCTGACGTCAGGTCCCCGTCAATCAGCCTCAAAAGGTCGACGGCGGACTGGTCGCCGGCTGCGGCGTCGCGGCGCAGGAACAGCACCGGCAACGTGGGGACGCCTTCACGGAGGTCAGTCCCCGGGGACTTTCCGGACTTGACCTTGACTCCGGTGACGTCGATGACGTCGTCGGCGAGCTGGAAAGCAACGCCCACCTTTTCGCCGTATTCCACAAGCATGTCCTCGTAGGAGGGATCGGCACCGGAGAAGATCGCGCCGAACTGGCCGGACGCAGCAACCAGGGAGCCGGTCTTGTCCGCGATGACGGACAGGTAGTGCTCAATCGGGTCCTCGTCTGGGCGTGGCCCCACGGTTTCGTGCAGCTGGCCGAGGCACAGACGCTCGAACGTGCGGGCCTGGATGCCAAGCGCGCGCCCACCAAGCTCGGACACCAGGATGGAAGCGCGGGCGAAGATGAGATCGCCCGTGAGGACCGCTACGGAGTTGCCCCAGACTTCGTGGGCCGTGGGGGCGCCGCGGCGGAACGGGGCGGAGTCCATGACGTCGTCGTGGTAGAGCGTGGCAAGGTGGGTCAGTTCCACCACCACGGCCGCCTGCACCACGGCGGCCAGCGAAGCGTCGCCGAGATGGGCGCACAGCAAGGTCAGTAGCGGCCGGACGCGTTTGCCGCCGGCTTCCACGAGGTGGCGCGACGTTGCGTCAGCCAGCGGATCAGAGTTGGCGATGGCCTCGCGCAGCTTCTTCTCCACCCGCGCCAGGTTGGTGGTGATGGCGGGGCCCAGCTCGGCATCCTCCGCGATCGCCGCGAAACCTGCCGGCAGCTGAAGGGCCGTGGCGATGGCGGTGGTATTGAGGCTGGGTTCGGAGTCACGCAGGCCGTGCCCGGCATGCGTCCAGCTGTGGTCTGCAGAGTTGGTCACTGGTTAACCCTAACTTTTTGTTGCGGATACCGCTGGTTCGTAGCCGAAGGGGTGTTGGACGTGGCCGGGACCAGCGATTCCAGGACGCGGATGACCCTGTCCTCAAAGCCCTTCGCCGCAGGATCGGTCAGGTTGGCGAGCAGCCGCACCACAAAGCGCATCAGCACAGGAATCGGCATCCCCGTCCGCAGCGCGAGCTTCATGACGGCGGGCTTTCCGATCAGCGCGGCAAACGCCCGGCCCAGCGTGAAGTGCGATCCCCACTGGCCGCGCACATAGTCCGCGTAGCCTGCGAGGTGCGCGTCGGCGTCGTACGTTGGCCCCGCGGAAACCGAGCGCGCAGAAGCGTCAATAATGAACTCGGCCGCGAACCTTGCGGATTCCATCGCGTAGGAAATGCCCTCGCCGTTGAACGGGGACACCATGCCCCCGGCATCGCCCAGGAGCAGAAGTCCGGGCGAGTAGTGCGGGGTGCGGTTGAAGCCCATGGGCAGCGCCGCGCCGCGGATTTCGCCTACCTGGTTCGCCGGCGTGAAGCCCCACTCGGCGGGCATGGCGGCGGTCCATTCGCGCAGGACCTGCTTGTAGTCGAGCTTGCCGAATTCTTTGGACGAGTTCAGGATGCCCAGGCCCACGTTGGAGGTGCCGTCGCCGACGCCGAACACCCAGCCGTAGCCGGGAAGCAGTTTTCCGTCGCGGCCGGGGAGTTCCAGCCATCCTTCCATCCAGTCGTCATCGTGCCGGGGTGACGTGAAGTACGTGCGGACGGCGACGCCGAGGGGGCGGTCGTCGCGCTTGTGAATGCCTAGCGACACGGCGGTTCGGGTGGAGTTGCCGTCTGCGGCGAGTACGACGTCGGCGCTGAAGTCGCGCGTCTCCCCCGTCTTGCGTCCGGACTCGTCCAGGAGCGCTGCGCGGACACCGGTCACGCGGCCGTCTTCAGCGCGCAGAGCTTCAGTGACGCTGTGCCGTTCGAGGATTTCGGCGCCGGCGGCCTGCGCGTGCCGGGCCAATTCCTCGTCGAAGCCCAGGCGGGTGCGAATGAGGCCGTACTCCGGAAAGTCGGACACCTCGGGCCACGGCAGCTCGATGGTCCGCCCGCCGGCTATGAGCCGCAGGCCCTTATTGCGGCGCCAGCCGTCAGATTCCGGGTGCGGCAAGCCGAGCTTCTGGATCTCGCGGACCGCCCGCGGGGTCAGGCCATCGCCGCATACCTTCTCGCGCGGGAAGCTGGTCTTCTCCAGGACGGTCACGCTGATGCCCGCCTTGGCAAGGTAGTAGGCAGCGGTGGACCCGGCCGGCCCGGCGCCGACAATAAGTACGGTCACAGGTATCAGCGGGTGATGTTGCGGCGGAGCTTGGCCACGGGGCCTTTGTGCGCGGCAATGGCGGCAGCGCTGCCGTCAGGAGTTGATTCAAGAGGCTTGGTTGCCCGGTGGACGGCCACAATCCCGCCGGTCAGGTTGCGGTAGGTCACCTTTTCCCACCCGGATTCCTGCAGCCACGCGGCGAGGTGGTCCTGGTCCGGCCAGGCGCGGATGGATTCTGCAAGGTAAACGTAGGCGTCCGGGTTGGAGGCCACCTTGACGGCTATGGCGGGGAGGGCACGCATGAGGTATTCGGTATACATCGTGCGCCAGAGCGGAACCACGGGCGCGGAGAACTCCGCGATGACCAGCCTGCCGCCGGGCTTGGTGACGCGGAGCATCTCGGCCAGCGCCTTCTTGGGCTCGTTGACGTTGCGCAGCCCGAACGAGATGGTGCTCGCGTCGAAGCTGTTGTCCGCGAAGGGCAGGTTGGTGGCGTCACCGGCAACGAAGTTGATGTCCGGGCGGCGGCGCTTGCCAACCTTCAGCATGCCGAGGGAGAAATCACACGCAACAACGTCTATGCCCGCATCGGCATATGGCTCGCTGGACGTCCCGGTTCCGGCTGCCAGATCGAGCACCCGCTGGCCGGGACGCACGTCCACGGCATCCACCACAATCTTGCGCCAGCGGCGTGTCTGTCCCATCGACAGAACATCGTTGACGACGTCGTATTTTGGTGCGACGTCGTCAAACATCGTGGCTACTTCGTCCGGACGCTTATCCAAGGATGCTCGGTTCACCATGCAATTGTCTCAGACAAACTTGAGAAGGACTTTCGACGAGCCAGTTCCCCGGTCCGACGCCACGGCAAACGCCTCGGCGACGTCAGCGGAGTCGAACGTGTGCGTCAGCAACGGCTCAACGTCCAGGCCATCCGCCAGGTACGCCAGGGCATCGTCGAGCTCGTCCGCGAAGCGGAAGGTCCCGCGGTAATCAATCTCACGGAAAACGAGTGCGGCGAGCT
>JBDTQQ010000273.1:0-4462 GCA_039932075.1 Pseudarthrobacter sp.
GCCTTCACGCTGGAGGCACATCCGTTCCATGCACCCAGGTGGCTGAACGTGGCTGGCTTCGCCGGCTGCCTGCTGCTCGCCTTCACCCTGCCGCCGGCCGCTGTACTGGGGATGGCCGCCGTGCTGGCCGCCGGAGCCGCAGTCCGGTTCTTGGTGCTCCGGCTGCGCCGCTGATTCACGCCGTCGTGGGGCACTTTCAATCGTGCCGCAACAGAATCAGGCGTGGGGTGCGGCGAGTCCGTGCCGAAGTGCCCCGGTTAGGGCTGGGTGAGCCGCTGGCAGGCGCGGGTCAGGCCTGCTGGGCAGCTACCGCCGCGGCTGTGGTGGTGACCTGAACAGTGAGATCGTCCGACGGCGGCGTCCAGATCTCCGGAAAGGCCACCACCTGGTCTCCGGACCGGATGTCCTTGACCTGGTGGTTGCCGTCGTCGTCGGTGAACCAGACGAACGGGATGCCGCGGCGGTCCGCGAACTTGATCTGCTTGCCGAATTTGTCCGCCTTGGCCGCTACTTCCGTGGCGATGCCGCGGCTGCGGAGCTGGGCAGCGACATCCTGCGCGGCACCCCAGCTGTCATCGTTCGTGAGCGCAACCAGCACCGCCGTGGGGACTGAGCGGGAAGCCTTGGCCAGGTCCTGGCTAAGGATGCGGGACACCAGCCGGGTAACGCCGATGGAGAGGCCGACGCCGGGGAACTTGCGGTTGCCCTTGCTCGCCAGCGCGTCGTAACGGCCGCCGGAACAAATGGAACCGAGCTGCTCGTGGCCCACCAGCACGGTCTCCACCACAGTGCCGGTGTAGTAGTCGAGGCCGCGGGCAATGCTGAGGTCGGCCACCACTTTGCCCGGCGCGCGCTGAACTGCGGCGTCGATCACCTGTTCGAGTTCGTTGAGACCCTCCTCGAGGAGGTCGTTGGTGACGCCCAAGGCGCGGACCTGGCCCACAAACGAGGTGTTTTCCGTGCGGATGCCAGCCAGCTTCAACGCCAGCTGGGCCTGTTCGTCGGATGCCCCCAGTTCAGTCTTAAGCAAGTCGGCAACTTTGGCGGGACCGATCTTTTCCAGCTTGTCAATACTGCGGAGCACGCCGGCGGTATCGTCCAGGCCGATCCCGCGGTAAAAGCCTTCGGCGAGCTTGCGGTTGTTGATGCGCAGGCGGAAGTCAGGGATGGGCAGGGCACTGAGGGCCTCAGCAATGACCAGGGCAATCTCCACGTCGTAGCGGAAGGGCAGCTCGCCGTCGCCCACAACGTCGATGTCCGCCTGGGTGAATTCCCGGGCCCGGCCTTCCTGTGGACGCTCCCCGCGCCACACTTTCTGGATCTGGTAGCGCCGGAACGGGAAGGCCAGATAGCCCGCATTTTCGACGACGTAGCGGGCAAAGGGCACCGTCAGGTCGAAGTGCAGGGCGAGGGCGTGCGGATCAGATTTTCCGGCCTTGGCGGGATCGGGGTCGGCCTCGTCGTCCTGCAGCCGGCTCAGTCCGTAAACCTCTTTATCGATCTCACCTTTACGCAGCAACTGGCCGACAGTCTCCACGGCCCGGGTCTCGATGGACCCGAAGCCGTGCAGCTCAAAAACCTTGCGGAGGGTGTCCAGCACGTGCAGCTCCACCAGCCGCTCCTCGGGAAGCCACTCGGGGAATCCGGACAGGGAGGCGGTGCGTGCCATGGTGGATGTTCTCCTCTTGATGAAAGGCGCCTGGGACTCTGCCTGGCATTCGGCCCGAAACGGGCCAGGAACGGCGGCTGCCCGGCAACTCATGCATAAACTATGTGCGGCAGTCAGTTTATGCGCCATCCGCCCGCATCTCTAATACGGGGGCAGTGGGCGCGGAAGGCTGCCGCCAGACCACTGTGCCCGGGCGCTGATTACCGGCCGCAGACCGACTTACAGGAGGACCCTTGGCGGCCAGTTCACGCAGTGCCCGCGAAGTCAAACGGCGTGTCCAGCAGATGGAGGCGAAGCGCGAGCTGCGGCGGGACCAGGAATCGCGGCGCAAACGCGACAACTTCATCGCCGCCGGTGCGGGCGCCGCCGCTGTGGTGCTCGCCGTCGTCCTTCAGTTCACGGCCTTTGCGGGCAATCCCACTGAAGACGAGTTTGCTGCAGCAGAGGCAGGCCTGCGCACTCCCTCCGCTTCCCCCACAACGTCCGTCCCGCCCACCAACGCGGCAAACATCCCTTCGCCGGAAACAGCCGCCGGGAAAGTGTTCACCGGCGAGCTTGCTCTGAACCGGGGCAAACTCGGCGTCGAACTGGACGGCACCAAGGCACCCCAGGCGGCCGCCGTCTTCAAGTCCCTCAGCGATGAAGGCTACTTCACCGGCAAGACCTGCCACCGGCTCACCACGGGTGAAAATTTCGGCGTCCTGCAGTGCGGATCTGCCGATGGCAAGGGCGGCGGAAAACCCGAATACATGTGGGGTCCGCTGGAAAACGTCCCGGCTGACAACCTGTACCCGGCCGGCACCATCGCCGTAGCGAGGACGGGCAACAATGCTTACGGCAACGGCACACAGTTCTTTATTGTCTACAAGGACACCGTGATTCCGGCCGATACCGCCGGCGGTTATACGGTGGTGGGCAAGGTAACGTCCGGGCTGGATGTAGTTTCCGGAATCGCGGCGGCGGGAGTCACTCCCGGCAGCAGCGACACGGACGGCGCACCCGTGGAACCAGTCACGATAGACTCGGTTTCTCTGAAGTAGGAAGCCCGGCCTCACGGCTGCGGTGCGGTATGTGAGTATTTTCCTCCAAGCGAAAGACTTTTAGCGGTGACAGACAGTCAGAAATCCGACGAAACAGCAGCAGACCTGACCGAGGCAACGGCCCCCGAGGCTGAGCAGGCACTAGCTGACCAGACAGTGACCGATGAGGCAGTAGCTGAGCAGGCGGAGGTCCCGCAGGCCGAAGCCGCTCAGGAAGCGCCCGAAGTCCCGCAGGCGGAGGTCCCGCAGGCCGAAGCCGCTCAGGGAGCACCGGAAGCGCCCGAAGTCCCGCAGGCGGAAGCCGCTCAGGACGCACTGGAAGCGCCCGAAGCTGCGCAGCCTGCGGCCGCTGCACCGCGGCCCGCTCCGTCACCGGCAGCCTTTGCTGCCCGGCCCAAGCCGGCCACAGCCGCACCCGCCCCGACCCCGGTACCTGTTGCTTCCGCCACCTCACTGGCGGAAGCTGCCCGCTGGGGCCGCGTCGAAGGTGATGGCCACGTATTCCTGACCATTGATGGCGAGGAGCACCCGGTTGGCCAATACCCGGATGTCAGTAACGATGAAGCCCTCGGGTATTTCGCGCGGAAATATGACGACATTGTGGCGCAGGTCGTGCTCCTTGAGCAGCGCGTCAGCTCCAAGGCTCCAAGCACTGATATGCAGAAGACGGTTAGCCACCTGCGCGAACAGTTGGCAGAGCGAAACATGGTGGGTGACCTTCGGTCCGCCGAAGCGCGTCTCGATGCTGTGTCGGCCCAAATCACCGAGCTTGAGAAGGCAGAGAAGGCAGAGCACGACGCCGTGCGGGCCGCCGAGATCGCGGCCCGCGAGGCAATCGTGGCCGAAGCCGAAGAAATCTCAGGCCAGGATCCTACCCAGATCCAATGGAAGACCTCCAGCGCACGGATGAACGAACTCTTTGAAAGCTGGAAGGCGGCCCAGAAGAGTGGTGTCCGGCTTGGCCGCAGCAACGAAGATGCCCTCTGGAAGCGGTTCCGTGCCGCACGGACGGTGTTTGACCGCCACCGCCGCGCTTACTTCTCCCAGCTGGACAGCACCAATTCGGCCGCAAAATCGGCCAAGGAAAAGCTCATTGCTGAGGCGGAGGCACTGTCCTCGTCCACAGACTGGGGCTTCGCCGCCGGTGAGTACCGCCGGCTCATGGATGAATGGAAGGCCTCCCCGCGGGCAAGCCGTAAAGACGACGACGCTCTTTGGGCCCGTTTCCGCGCCGCCCAGGATGTCTTCTTCACATCCCGGCAGGCTGCCAATGAAGAGATCGACCAGGAGTACGCGGCCAACCTCACGGTGAAGGAAGCGCTCCTGGTAGAGGCCAACGCCATCCTGCCGGTCAAGGACCTGGCTGCCGCCAAGAAGGCGCTCCAGTCCGTCCGGGACCGTTGGGAAGAAGCCGGCAAGGTCCCCCGTGCCGATATGGGACGGATTGAAGCCGGCCTCCGCAAGGTGGAGGACGCTGTCCACCACGCCGAAGAGGAGAACTGGCAGCGCTCCAACCCTGAGACCAAGGCCCGCACCAACAGCGCACTGTCGCAGCTGGAGGCAGCCATTGCCGGGCTCCAGGACGATCTGCAGGAGGCGGAGAAGGCCGGCGACGAGCGAAAGATCAAGACCGCAAGGGAAGCCCTCGAGGCGCGGCAGGCCTGGCTTGACCAGATCCAGCGCTCTGCCAGCGAACTGGCCTAGGACCCCCCCCAGCCACCGGCCGTCCAGGCCCGGTGCCGGTTATCTGCCG